>DATBIF010000334.1:0-5823 GCA_036557045.1 Steroidobacteraceae bacterium | reverse complement strand
GCCGCTGGTGGAGATCCGTGATGTGTCGAAGCACTTCGACGGCACCGTGGCGGTGGATCGGGTGTCACTCGACATCCTGCGCAACGAGCTGTTCGCGATCCTCGGCAGCTCCGGATGCGGCAAGACCACGCTCCTCAGGATGCTTGCCGGGTTCGAGCAGCCGACGTCGGGCCGCATCATCATCGATGGGGTCGACGTCACCGATGCGCCGCCCTATGAGCGCCCCGTCAACATGATGTTCCAGTCCTACGCGCTCTTTCCGCACATGACCGTCGCCGAGAACGTCGGCTACGGGCTCAGGAAGGAGCGCGTGCCGGCGCCGCAGATCAAGGAGCGCGTCGCTGAGATGCTCGCGCTCGTCAAGCTCGAGGCGCTCGCGCAGCGCAAGCCCGACAAGCTCTCGGGCGGACAACAGCAGCGCGTGGCGCTGGCGCGCGCCCTGGTCAAGCGGCCCAAGCTGCTGTTGCTCGACGAGCCGCTCGCGGCGCTCGACAAGAAACTGCGCGAGCACACGCAGTTCGAGCTCTCCAACCTGCAGTATCAGCTCGGTACGACCTTCGTCTTCGTGACGCACGACCAGGACGAGGCGATGACGCTCGCGAGCCGCATTGCGGTGATGTCCGACGGACGCATCGCCCAGGTCGGCACACCTGGCGAGGTGTACGAATACCCCGCGAACCGCTACGTCGCGAACTTCGTCGGCAACATCAACCTGATCGACGGGCGGGTCACCAGCGTGAACGGCGGGCGCCTGTCGCTGCGCTGTGAGGCGCTCAACGCGGACCTGGCCGTGCCTTGCGACGAAGCGCCGGCGCCCGGTGAAGCGGTGTGCGTCGCGGTGCGCCCGGAAAAGATCACGATCAGCCGCACCGCGCCGAACGGCGAGGATCGCAATGTCGTCAAGGGCATCGTGCGCGACCTCGGGTATTTCGGCGATCAGTCGCGCTATCGCGTGCGCCTGCAGAGCGGCGCACTGCTGCAAGTGAGCGCGCAGAATTTCAAGCGCTCCGCCAAGCTGACCGTAGAGTGGGACGACGAGGTGTACCTCTCGTGGGAAGTGTCGAGCACGATCCTGCTGCGCTCATGAGCCACGCGGCCGACGCCGCGGGCCCGAAGAGCGAGCGCTGGCTGCGCCGGACGGTGATGCTGCCGTACCTGTGGCTGCTGCTGTTCTTCCTCGCACCGTTCCTCATCATCTTCAAGATCAGCCTGGCGGATCCGATCGTCGCGCAGCCGCCCTTCACGGCGCTCCTGCAATGGGGGCGCGACGGATTCGAGGGCATCCGCGCGACCTTCGACAACTACCTGTTCCTCTTCGAGGACAGCTACTACGCGCTCATCTACCTCGCTTCCCTGAAGATGGCCGCGATCGGGACGCTCCTGTGCCTGCTGCTCGGCTACCCGATGGCGTACTTCATCGCGCGCCAGCCGGCGCACCGGCGCCAGATCCTGCTGCTCGGAGTGATCCTGCCCTTCTGGATCTCGTTCCTGCTGCGCGTGTACGCGTGGATCGGCCTGCTGAGCAACAAGGGCGTGATCAACCATGTCCTGCTCGGTCTCGGGATCATCGATCGTCCCCTGACGATGCTGTACAACAACTTCGCCGTGTATCTCGGCATCCTCTACTCGTACCTGCCGTTCATGATCCTGCCGCTGTATGCCAACCTCGAGCGCCAGAACCAGGATCTCCTCGAGGCCGCTGCCGATCTCGGCGCGAAGCGCTGGCAGGCGTTTCTCGATGTGACGCTGCCGCTCTCCAGGCCCGGCATCATCGGTGGATGCCTGCTCGTGTTCATTCCTGCAGTGGGCGAGTTCACGATCCCGGCACTGCTCGGCGGCGCCGATACGCTGATGATCGGGCGCGTCCTGTGGGATGAATTCTTCATCAGCCGCGACTGGCCGGTGGCTTCAGCGGTTTCCGTGGTGCTGCTGCTCCTGCTGATCGCGCCGATTCTCTGGTTCCAGCGTCACCAGGCGCGCGAGCAGGAGGCGGCCCTGTGAAACGCCGCTCGCTACTGCTGCTCAGCATCGCCTGCTTCGGCTACGCGCTGCTGTACGTGCCGATCCTCTCGGTCGTGATCTATTCTTTCAACGCCTCGAGGCTCGTCACGCTCTGGGGAGGCTTCTCGACCAAGTGGTATGTAAGCCTGCTCGCCGACGACGAACTGCTCGAAGCGGCGCTCCTGAGTCTGCGCATCGCATTGGTGAGCGCCACGCTCGCCACGGCGCTGGGCGCCATCGTGGCGCTGGCGCTGCACCGGGTTTATCGGCTGCGGGGCCGCATCCTGCTGAGCGGCATGGTCACCGCCCCGCTCGTCATGCCGGAGATCATCACCGGTCTCTCGCTCCTGTTCCTGTTCATCTCCATGGCGAACCTGATCGGGTGGCCGGCTTCCCGCGGCGCCACCACGATCACGATCGCTCACATCACCTTCTCGATGGCGTACGTGGTGGTCGTCGTTCGCTCGCGCCTTGCGGCGCTCGATGAGTCGCTCGAGGAAGCGGCCATGGACCTCGGCGGCAAGCCCGTTGCGGTCTTCTTCGACATCACCGTGCCGATGCTGTTGCCGGCGCTGGTGTCGGGATGGTTGCTGTCTTTCACGCTCTCGCTCGATGACCTCGTGATCTCGAGCTTCGTATCGGGCCCGGGTGCGACGACCCTGCCGATGCTGATCTTTGCGAAAGTGCGTCTCGGCGTGACCCCCGACATCAATGCGATCACCACCATCATCATTGCGCTGGTGGTCGTGGCCGTGGCGACCGCCGCCCTGGTCACCAACAGGCGCCGCGCGGTGCCCGGATGAGCGCGCTGATTCAGATGCCGGCGCACGATAGCGCGCAGCGTGCGCTCGAGGGCTGGAACGGGGAGCGCTCGCTGCCGGGCCTCCTGTACCACGATCCCCAGGTTTACGAGCGCGAGCTCCAGCGGATCTTCTTCAGATCGTGGCTGTACGTCGGACACGCGAGCCAGATTCCCGAGCGCGGCGATTACTTCCTGTTCGAGATCGCGGGCGAGTCAGTGATCCTCGTGCGCGACGGCGCAGGACAGGCCAACGCGCTGCTCAATGTCTGCCGCCACCGCGGCTCGCGTATCTGCGACGACGCCACGGGGCGCGCCTCGCGACTGACGTGCCGCTATCACGGCTGGACCTACGGCCTCGACGGGTCGCTGCGCGCCGCTGCGCATACGCCGCCCGGATTCGACAAGGCAGCGCTCGGCCTGCGGCGCCTGCTGTGCAAAGTGTTCGCGGGACTCATCTTCATCAACTTCGACGCGAACCCGGCACCCTTCGAGGCCATCAAGGACGAACTGGCCGCGCCGCTCGCTCCCTATGCCCTGGAGCGCAGCAAGGTCGCGCACCGCCAGAACTACCCGATCGCCAGCAACTGGAAGCTGGCGGTCGAGAACTACTGCGAGTGCTACCACTGCGCACCGGCACACCCGGAATACACGCTTGGACACGGACGCGCGATGTCGCGTGCCGAGCACGCGGCTCTCCTGCCCGAGGTCATGGCGCGTGCTCCGGAGGCCGGACTCACACAGCACGAAGTCCGTCGCTCGTGGCTCGATGCCCGGGCGCTCGGCGTCGAATGCGGGTTCGACCGGTACGCATTGCTGCGCGGTCATCAGACCGGCAGCCGCGATGGCAGTCCCGTCGCGCCGTTCCTCGGGACGATCAAGGCCTACGACGGCGGCGCGACCGATCTGCACCTCGGCCCGATGACCTTCGGGCTCGCCTATTGCGATCACGTGGTGCTCTATCGCTTTACGCCACGGGGCGTGCGTGAGACAGACTGCGAAATCACCTGGCTCGTCAACGAATCGGCGGTCGCGGGCAAGGATTACGAGCTGTCCGAGCTGACGTGGCTCTGGGACGTCACCACCCTTGCGGACAAGGAGATCATCGAGCGCAACCAGCTGGGCGTCGACTCACGCTTTTACGAGCCCGGGCCGTTGTCGCCCATGGAAGACTTCACCTTGCGCTTCCTGCAGTGGTACGTCGCAACGATGCGTGGGGGAAACGGCCAACCGGTTTGATGAACGAGATCGCTTCGTTCCCATTGCGGCCGAAGCGATCGCTAGCTACTCTCGAATGACATCAGGGGGTAAGTCATGACGGGATCGAACAAGAAATTTCCCGGCCTGGCCTCGCGGGAGCTGACCGCCGCGATCTCGGCCATCCTGGCAGCGACCGGTGCAGCGACGGCCCAGGAGCAACCTGCCGCCGGCGCGACGCTGGAAGAAGTGATCGTCACCGCCACCAAGCGTGAGGAACGGCTGCAGGACGTGCCGGAATCGATCACGGCCATCTCCTCGGACGACATCCTCAAGCGCGGCCTGTTCCAGATGGACGATTACGCGCGCCTGGTTCCGGGTCTCACCGTCAGCGATCGCGAGCCCGGTGGCACCACCATCGTGTTCCGCGGGGTGGTGACTTCCGGCCTGCAGTTCGGCTCGGTGTCCTCCTCCGCGTTGTACCTCGACGAGCAGCCGATCACCCAGAGCGGTCGCAATCCCGACCCGCGACTGATCGACGTCGAGCGCGTCGAGGCGCTGCGCGGTCCGCAGGGCACTCTCTATGGCGCGAGCTCCCAGTCCGGGACGCTGCGCGTCATCACCAACAAGCCCGACCCATCCAAGCTCGAGACCTGGTTCGACGCGCAGCTCACCAGCGTTCACGACGGCGGCGAAGGCTACGACGTGAGCGCGATGCTCAACCTGCCGCTGGCCGAGGACAAGGTGGCGCTGCGCCTGGTGGGCTTCACCTCGAAGGATGCGGGTTTCATCGACAATGTGCTGGGCGATAGCGAGGGCGGCACCTACAACAATTCGAACAAGGTCAAGAAGGACGTCAACTCCACCGAGACCACGGGCGGACGCGCCGCGCTCGGCTTCGACGTGACCGACAATTTCAAGGCCACGCTCTCCGCGGTTTTCCAGGACGTGCACTTGGATGGGCACAGCGACATCAACGCCGGCACCGGCGACCTGCACCAGGTGCGCTTCGAGAATGAAAGCATGGATGACCACTGGTACCAGGTGGCGCTGACGCTCGATGCCAACCTGTCCTTTGGCCACGCGGTGTTCGCAGCTTCCTATTTCAATCGCGACTTCGCCTACGAGGCGGACGCCAGCACCTACGAATACCAGTTCAATCAGACCTTCATCGATTGCGTCCCGACTCCCACCTACGAGTGCTTGCCCACTTATGACTTTGGCGGCGACCCGAGGGGTTTCGCGAAGAACCACGAGGAGACCGAGATCACGACCTTCGAGGCGCGACTGTCCTCGCCCACCGGCACCGGGAGCCGCTGGTCGTGGCTGATCGGCGCCTTCTACAGCGAGGAAAAGGGCAAGACCGCCTTCGACAGCTTCATCCGCGGCTACGAGAACACGGGCGCGTTCAAATACTTCAGTTACTACGAGCAGAACCTCACGGGCAGCCCTCTCCCTGCGACCGAGACCTGGTTCCTGGGGCGCTACGACACCGAGCTCGACCAGGTGGCGGCGTTCGGCGAGCTGGGTTTCAACGTGACCGAGAATTTCTCGATCACGGCGGGCGGACGCTGGTTCGACTACGACCGGAAGTTCGGGCAGATCCAGGAGCAACCGGAAGGGTTCACCGGCGATACGCGGCTCGACAGTGTTCTCAAGACCAGCGAAACGGGCACCGTCTGGAAATTGAACGGGACCTACAAATTCAGCCCCGACCACCTGGTCTACGCCACCTACTCCGAGGGCTTCCGCGTCGGCGGTGCGAATCCGCTCAAGGGCAACACCGTGTTGCCGCGTGTCTATGACTCCGACACGCTCAAGAACTA
>DATBIF010000333.1:0-7134 GCA_036557045.1 Steroidobacteraceae bacterium | reverse complement strand
AGATTCGATTGTAGGTGGCGAAGTCGCGTTCCAGGTCGGTGAGAAAGACGGTCACATCCACCAGCCGCTCCCAGCTCGTGCCGGCATCTTCGAGGATGATGCGCACGTTCTCGAATACGGCCCGGCATTGCGCTTCGATATCGTAGCGGACCACGCGTCCGGCACTGTCGAGCTCAACGCCCGCCACGCCCTTCTCGCCGCGCTTGCGCGGACCCATGCCGGAGATGAACAGCAGATTCCCGACGCGGCGTGCGTGTGGATACGGGCCGAGCGCTTCGGGGGCGCGCGCAGAGAGGATGACGTCGGAGCTCATGTTCAGTACTTCACGCAGACGTTGCGTGCTTCGGTGAAGAAGCGCATGGCCTCGAAGCCGCCTTCGCGGCCGAGCCCGGAGTGCTTGACTCCACCCATCGGCGTGCGCAGATCGCGCAGCATCCAGGTGTTGATCCATACGAGCCCCGACTCGATGCGCGCCGCGACTCGGTGACAGCGCTCGATGTCGCGGCTCCAGATCGACGCCGCGAGACCATAGGGCGTGCCGTTGGCGATTCGCAGTGCGTCGGCTTCATCGCCGAACGATTGCAGCGTCGCCACCGGGCCAAAGATCTCTTCCTGGTTGGCCGCACAGTTCGCGTCGAGACCGTCGATGACCGTCGGCTCGTGAAACCAGCCTCGCCGGCAGCGCGCCGTGTCAACGCTCGCGCGCTGGCCGCCACAGAGGATCTGTCCACCGTCGGCGCGCGCCTGCGCGACGGCCGCCATCACCTTCTTGAGATGCGCTTCCGACACCAGTGCGCCCTGGTCGGTGTCCGCCTCGAGCGGATCGCCGAGGCGCAGTCGCTTCACGCGCTCCACGAATGCCTCGCGAAAGCGCGCGTAGATCGTGTGCTCGATGAGCACGCGCGAGCCGCACAGGCAGATCTCGCCCTGGTTGGTGAAAGCCGCGCGCACCGCACTTTCGACGCTACGATCGAAATCGCAATCGCCGAACACCAGCGTCGGGTTCTTGCCGCCGAGCTCGAGCGCCAGCTTCTTGAACTGGGCGGCGCCGGATTCGGCGATCGCGCGTCCCGTCGCGGTGCCGCCGGTGAAGGAGATCGCACGGATCCCGGGATGCGCGACGAGCGCCTGGCCGGCCCCGCGGCCCGCGCCGTGCATGATATTGAGCACGCCAGCGGGGAGCTGCGCTTCGATGCAGCGCTCGGCGAGCATCCAGGCGGTGAGGGGAGTCAACTCCGAGGGCTTGGCGATGACGCAGTTGCCGGCCGCGAGCGCGGGCGCAATCTTCCACGTGAGCAGGTAAAGCGGCAGATTCCAGGGGGAAATTCCCGCGACCACGCCGTGCGGCTGGCGCAAGGTGTAATTGATGGCGCCGCTCTCCATGGCGTGGGCTTCGCTCGCGAATTGCGTCGCGGCGCCGGCGAAGAAACGCAGGTTGGCGATGGCGCGCGGAATATCGAGAGCGCGAGCGAGCGTCAGGGGCTTGCCCGTGTCCTGCGACTCGGCTCGCGCAAACTCGTCGAAATCCCGCTCGATCAGGTCCGCGATGCGGTTGAGCCAGGCTGCACGCTCGGCGCCCGATGAGTCGCGCCAGCCCGGGAATGCGTCGCGCGCGGCCTCGACGGCGAGCTGCACATCGTTCGCGTCCGACTCCGGCGCTCGTGCATACACCTGGCCAGTCGCAGGCTCGAAGACGTCGAACCAGCGTCCCGCCCGGGATGCTTGCGCGCGGCCGCCGACATAGTTGAGAAGGTCAGGCATGGTGAGTGCGGAGGGCTGGGCACATTATAGACTCGCCGCACGCGCGAGCCGACAGGTGGCGAGAGCTACTCGCCGCCGGGTTGCTGATGCGCGGCGCAGCCGAGCAGGATCGGGCGGCCGATGTGGTCGAGGCGCACGGCGCACAGGCTTCCGCCCCAGACGCAGCCGGTGTCAATGGCGAGCACGTTGTCGCGGTCGTAGTAGCCGAGCGTCGACCAGTGGCCGCAGACGATGCGCAAGTCCTGGCTCGCACGGCCCGGCACCTTGAACCAGGGCATCCACGGCGGGCGCACCTGGCCGGGCGAATCCTTGAGCTTCAGGTTGATGCGCCCCGACTCGTCGCAGTAGCGCAGGCGCGTGAAGCAATTGACCATGAAGCGCAGGCGCGCGTAGCCCTTCAACGACTCGCTCCAGCGGTCGGGTTCGTCGCCATACATGTGCGCGAACACATCCCCGGCATCGAGTTGTAACGCCAGCTGAACCTCGCTCGAGGCTTCCCGCGCGAGCTGCAGGTCCCATTGCGGCGGCAGTCCCGCATGCACCATTGCGAGATTCAACTTCGCGTCGTGGTGAAAGAGGGGACAGCCGCTCAGCCACGCGAGCAGTCGATCGCGATCCTTCGCCCTCAGGATCTCCTTGAGCGTGTCGCCCGTGCGTGACTTGCGCGTGGGCGAACGTGCGACGGCCAGCAGGTGCAGATCGTGATTGCCGAGAACCACGCTGGCGTTGTCGCGAAGCTCGTACACGCGCCGCAGCGCCTGCAACGAGCGCGGGCCGCGATTGACGATATCGCCCACGAACCAGAGACGGTCGCGATCGGCCCGGAAACGGATCCGCCGCAGAAGCTCGCCGAGTTCGTCGTCACATCCCTGGACGTCGCCGATGGCGTAGACAGCCATTCCTAATGAAGAACTCCGGGCATGGCGAGAGTGAAAGGTGCGACGGGCGCATCGAACTGCTGGCCATCGTCGGCGACCATCTGGTAGGTCCCCTGCATGGCGCCCACCGGGGTCTCGATGATCGCGCCGCTCGAGTAACGGAACCCCTGGCCTGGCTTGAGATACGGCTGCTCGCCGACCACACCGTCGCCGCGCACTTCCTGCACCTTGCCGTTGGCGTCCGTGATGATCCAATGGCGGGTCATCAGCCGCGCGGGAACCTGGCCTTCATTGCGAATCGTGATGGTGTACGCGAACACGAAGCGGCGTTCGCGTGGATCGGACTGTTCATCGACGAAATTGGTCTCGACGTCGACCCGGATGCTGTGACGTGTCTTGCCCCGCCCTGAACCGGTACTCGCCATGGCGCCAGTCTACCGGATTCCCGTCGCGCTCAGTGCAGTCGTACCGCCAGCACGTCGCAGGGCGATGCGTGCAGTACGGTGTCCTCGGTGAAATTCACCAGGATCGCGAGCCCGTGGCGCTCACGGCTGCCGAGCACGATGAGGTCCACGGCCTGTTCCTGCGCCACACGGATGATCTCGGACTTGATGTTGCCCGCTTCCACGAAGCAGTCGCTCCCGGCAAGGCCGAGCCGCGCCGCCAGCTCCATGAGGCGCGTGCGCGCGCGCTCGATCAGTTCCTCTTCGATCTGCACGGCCGGCAACAGCGTTTCGCCCATCGGCTCGATCGGAACATATTCCACGACGTGCAGCAGCTGGATGCGCGACTGGTAGCAGGCGGCGATCGCCTTGGCGCGCTCGCCTACGATGTCGCTGTCCTCGGTGAGGTCTACGACGAGGAGAATCTTCTGGTATTCACGCATGCCGGGCACCCACTGGAGGACGACCCGGGCGGATTATAGCGACACTTCTTCAGCCCGCGGACGCGCGCGCGATGATGGCGAATTGCTCCGGCGCCAGCCGTTCCGGGCGCAGCGCCGGGTCGATGCCGAGTTGCTGAAGGCGCTCGGCGTCGATGACCCCATGGAGGGCGTTGCGCAGCGTCTTGCGCCGCTGTGAAAAAGCCGCGCGCACCACCTTTTCGAAGCGGTCGCCCGGCCCGATGGGGAATGCGGCCTCGGCACGGGGCACGATGCGCACGACGGTCGAGGCCACCTTCGGCGCCGGCTTGAAAGCCCCCGGACCGACTTCCAGCACCGGCTCGATCCGAACCCACGGTGCCAGCATCACGGTGAGGCGCCCGTAGGTCTTCGATCCGGGCAACGCCACCATCCGCTCGACGACCTCCCGCTGCAACATGAAGTACATGTCACGGATCGACGCGCGCTGCGCCAGCAGGTGAAAGAGCAGCGGCGTCGAGATGTTGTACGGCAGGTTCCCGACCACCCGTAGCGGTGGGCCGTGGGCGCGCAGCGCGGCGAAATCGACGTCCAGCACATCGCCGACGACGAGCTTCAGGCGCGTGCCGAAGCGCTCCTTGAGCCCTCGCGCCAGGTCGCGATCGATCTCGATCGCCGTGAGCTCGCCTGCGCGCTCGAGCAGCGCAGCGGTCAGTGCCCCGCGCCCGGGGCCGATCTCGACCAGCGCTTCGCCCGGTCGCGGGTCGATCGCCGCAACAATACGCGCGATGACTTGGCGGTCGTGAAGGAAGTGCTGGCCGAAGCGCTTGCGCGCGAGCCTCATGCGAGAGCGGCCCGGTGCGCGGTCGTTGCCAGGCGCGCGAGTTCGATCGCCTGTTGCAGCGCTGCTGCGAGACTGCCCGCATCGGCCTGCCCGCTGCCGGCGAGGTCGAGTGCAGTGCCGTGATCGACCGAGGTGCGGATGAAAGGCAAGCCGAGAGTCACGTTGACCGCGCCTCCGAAGCCCGCGAACTTGAGTACCGGCAGGCCCTGGTCGTGATACATGGCGAGCACGACATCCGCGCCCGCGAGCGAGCGCGGCGTGTAGGCAGTATCGGCCGGAACCGGGCCGCTCGCATCGATCCCGGCGCGACGTGCTTCCTCGACCGCGGGCGCAATGATCTCGATCTCTTCGCGTCCGAGGTGCCCGCCTTCTCCTGCATGAGGATTGAGGCCGCACACCAGGATGCGCGGGCGCGCAATTCCGAAGCGCTGCCGCAGATCGGCGTCGAGCACCCTGAGGACTTCCTGCAGCAGCGGGCGGTTCAAGGCGTCGCTCACTGCGCGCAGCGGCAGATGTGTCGTCGCCAGCGCGACCCGCAGACGCTCCGCGACCAGCATCATGACCGGGCGTGGTGTCCGGGTGCGCTGAGCGATGTACTCGGTGTGGCCCGTGAAGGGAATGCCGCCCTCGTTGATCACGCTCTTCTGCACGGGCGCCGTGACCATCGCGTCGAATTCACGCTGCATGCAGCCGTCGATGGCGCGATCGAGCAGACCCAGCACGTAGCGCGCATTGCGAGCATTGAGACGGCCGGGTTCGACGGGACTTGTGAGCGGCAGCGCCAGGACGCGCACGGTCCGGGCGCGGTGCGCGCCACGGGTCGAGGTGGGCGAGACGAGCTCGAGCTGCAGGTCGAGGTTCAGGAGCCGGGCGCGTTCTTCGAGCAGTCCCGGATCGGCCGCCACCACGAGGTCGCACGGCCAGTCCCGTTCCGCGAGCTTGAGACAGAGGTCCGGGCCGACGCCCGCCGGTTCACCTGAAGTCAGGATGATGCGTGGTACCAGGTACGGTTGCATAACTTCCAGTTGTGACGTCGAGTTATGCAACAAGTTATGCAACCGTACCTGGTACCTACATCTTGTATTCGACGAAGGCCTCGTCACGCAGGCGCCGCAGCCAGAGCTCGGTTTCCTCGTCGGCCTTGCTGTCGCGCAAGGCGACATAGGCCTTCTGGCGCTTCACCTCGTCGGTGTTGTCGTGCGTGCGCGTGCCGAGGAGCTGGGCGATGTGCCAGCCGTACTGGGTCTGGAACGGCTCGCTGATCTCGTTTTCCTTGAGCGCGGTGACCACCTTGGAGAACTCCGGCGCAAACGAGTTCGGCGATTCCCAGCCAAGGTCGCCGCCCTCAGCCGCCGAGCCGGTGTCCTCGGAAGTCACGGAGGCGAGACCTGCGAAGTCTTCACCGTTGAGGATGCGCTGGCGGATGGCCTCGAGCTTCTGCTTCACCGTCGCATCGTCCTGCAGCTCGTTGGTGCGCATCAGGATGTGGCGCACGTGCACCTGGTTCACCATGACCTGCTCTTCGGCGCCGCGCTTCTCGTTGAGCTTGATGATGTGAAAGCCGCTCGGCGTGCGCACCGGCTCGGCGATGTCACCCGGCTGCATCTTGGCGACGAGATCGGCAACGAAGCCTGGCAGCTGCGGCCCCTTGCGCCAGCCGAGCGATCCGCCATCGAGCGCGGTCTGGCTGTTGGAATAGGTGACGGCGAGCTGCGCGAAATCCTCGCCTTTCCTGGCGCGCTCGTAGATTTCCCGGGCACGCGCGCTCACTTCATCGAGCTGGCCCGGTGTTGCCGCCTGCGGCAGTGACAGCAGGATGTGCGAGACGTTGAACTCCTGGTTCTCGATCGAGCCGCTCTGCTTGGCGAGATACTGGTCGACCTCACGCGGCGTCACGATGATCTTGCTCAGTACGTCGCGCTGGCGCAGCAGGGTGATCGTCATCTCCTTGCGGATCGAATCGCGGTAGGCGGAGTAGCTGATGCCCTGTGCTTCCAGCGCCGTCGGCAACTGGTCGAGCGGAATCTGGTTGCGCTTGGCCACGTCCTTGAGCGCGTTGTTGAGCATCTCGTCCGAGACCTTGACACCGCCGCGATCGGCACGCTGCAGCTGGATCTCCTGCAGCACCAGGCGCTCGAGAATCTGCTGGCGCAGCACGTTGGCGGGCGGGAGCTCGGTGCGCTGCTGCTGCAGGCGCTCGCTGATCATCTGGGTCTGGGCGTCGACTTCGCTCTTCAGCACGACGCCGTCGTTGACGACCGCCGCGACGCGATCGAGCAGCACGCCGCTTGAGGCGAGCTCACGCGTCTGGCCGAACGCCACGCCGCTCAGCAGGGCGACGGGGACCAGCAGGAATCTGAACGGGCGCATAGGAAATCCGCGGAATTTACTGTTCTGAACGGGTGCGGGAGTATCCTCGAATTGCGTTCTCGAGGAAAGCGTCTGCCGGCACTCCGACACTGCTCAGGCCGGTCAGTTCCAGCTGCAGGGCCAGCGAGCTGTCGCGTTCCCCGGTCCGGCTGCTGACATAGCGACGCTGCACCAATCGCACCCGCCAGCAGCAACTTGCATATTCGAAGCCGGCAAATTCGTCGATCAGCGAGTCGTCGCGCAGCGAGTAGATGATTCCCGTGTAGATGTTCCAGCGCTTGGCGATCGGCCAGGCGATCGAGCCGTCGACCTGCTCGATCAAGTCACGCCGGAAGCGGTAGCCCACGTTGACCACCGATTGTGGGGCCGGCTTGTACTGCAAGCTGAGCTGGCCCTTCTCGCTGCGCGTCTCGTAGGGG
>DATBIF010000332.1:0-2481 GCA_036557045.1 Steroidobacteraceae bacterium | reverse complement strand
CGGCGCGGGTGCGACCCATTGCCGCGGACGTCAGTGGGCGATCGCGCCGGGACAGATCGTCGTGCACCGCCCGGGAGAAGTGCATCGGGGCGAGGCCGAAGGTGACTGTGTGCAGGATTTTCTGTACGTCGCGACGGAGTTTCTCAAGGCGCGATTCCGATCCGCCGAGCCACGTTCCTTTCGCTCGCCTGTCATCGACGACCCAGCGTTGGCGCTGGCGTTGGTAGCAGCGTTGCGGCGTGCAGCTGACGGCGCGGCCGACGAGCTTGCCACCGCCATCGACCGATTGTTCCGCGTGCACGGCACGCGGTCGCCGCAGGCCGAGCCCTCCGGGCGTCAACCGCTCGAATGGACCGAAGGGATCGACGCCTTGCAGCTCCCGGTCGCTCGACTCTCCGAGGTCGCGGGCTATAGCCGCGCCTATTTCAGCAGGCTGTTTCACCGCAACGTCGGTTTGAGCCCACGCGATTTCCGTCGTCAGGCCCGTGTCCTCGCCGCATGCGACCTGATTACGAGTGGCGTCGAACTCGCCGAGAGCGCTGCGCGCGCGGGCTTTGCCGACCAGCCTCACATGACGCGTCAGCTGCGTTCGATCCTCGGGGTCACGCCCAGCGCCTTACGCCGCGGCGCGCGCGTCGACGAGATCGACTGATCTCCCCAGGGCACGTGCGTTCAAGACTCACGCGCGCCAAGGCGCGAGACTTGCGATCTGTTGGTTCGGAGTCCCTGTGCGCTATCCCGGCTTACTTCTCGCAGCACTCACAGTCTGGCTTGGACTCTGCGTGCCGGCGCGCGGCGCGGACCTCGATTCACCGCTGCTGCGTGAGCTGATCGAGGCGCTCAACAATGGAGATCAGCCAGGCTTCGAGCGCTTTGCGCAGGAGCACTATTCGACCGCCGCCCTCGCCGAAACGCCGGTCGACGAGCAGGCGGATGCGCTTGCGCGTATCTACGTGGAAACGGGCGGCCTCGTCATCGACCGCGTAGTCGCAGAGCGCGAGGGCTGGGTGCAGTCAGAGGTGCACGATCGCATCGGCGCGGTTCGCTACTGCGCAACGCTACGGCGAGCGCGTGAGGACGGCCGGGAGCTCGCGACCGGTTTCAGTCTCAAGGGCCTCTATCCCGCCGGTGCGGCACTGACCGATCCGGCCCCGCGTGAGGTCGTACAAACCATCGACACGCTCGCTGTGCGCTACGCGCGCCGCGGCGACTTCTCGGGCGTGGTGCTGCTCGCGAAGGATGACAAGGTCATCCTCCACCGGGCCTACGGTTCGGCGAGTCTCGCCTACGATCGCCCGGTGACTCTCAACACGCGGCTCAACATCGCGTCGATCGGTAAGAGCATCACCGGAACCGCAATCGCGCAGCTGGTCGAGGCGGGCCGAGTGTCATATGACGATGTTGTCGGCAAGTTTCTGCCCAATTATCCGGAAGCCGGCGTCCGCGAGCGGGCGACGGTGCGGCAATTGCTCTCGCACACCTCCGGGCTCGGTCCGGAGGATTACTACCAGCTCCCCGGCTGGGCCGCAGCGCGACCTAACCTGCGAAGCGTCGAGCGCTACGTCTCCTTGGTAGGCGACACCCCGCTCGGCGCCAAGCCGGGCGAATACCTCTACTCGAACTCGGGCTACGTGCTGCTCGGCGCGATCGTCGAAAGCGTCACTGGACAGAACTTCTATGACTACGTGCAGCATCAGATCTTCGAACGCGCGGGCATGACGCGCGCCTTCTATCACGAAATGGATGCGGAAGATCGTGATGTCGCGACGCCGCTAACGAACTTGTTCCCAAAGGGCGAAGGCTACGTGTTTCAGCTCGGCCGTCCGCGCAGCGCCGTTTATGAACTTCCCGCGCGCGGCGGCCCGCAGGGCGGTGCTTACCTCACCGCGAGTGACTTGTTCGCGTTCGTGCGCGCCCTGCGCAGTGGCAAGTTGATTGGCGCAGATGCGCTCGCACTGATGATGACCGCACAGGGCCGGGAGGGCGCGGGCGCGCCCGGGCTGGCAGGCGAAGTGCGCGAGGGGCTGGGCCTCGAGGTGATCACGCAGAACGGTCACCGGCTCTACGGCCATACCGGGGGCGACCTCGGCGTGGCGTCGCTGATGTATTGGTTTCCGGACACCGGCTACACGACCATCGTGCTGAGCAATCGTGATCCGCGCGCCGCCCGTGTGCTTGCAAATGTCTCGCGCACGTTGCTGACCCGTCGCACGATCGGCAACGCTGCGCCTCCGCCTCAAGCCTGCGTGCCACCGGCCGACCAGGCATGATCCATCACGCGCGCGCGATCGGTGACTGCAACTCGCTCGTGACGCGGCCCAGTGGCAGGTAGCGTTCGTCGATTTGCCTCACGGGCCATACTCCGATCAGCGCGTTGGTGAGGAACACTTCCTCAGCTCTCTGCACGTCCGCGACGCTCACATCCGCGACTACAGCATCGAACCCGAGTGCCGGCGCAACCTCGAGAACTGCCGCGCGCGC
>DATBIF010000331.1:0-5486 GCA_036557045.1 Steroidobacteraceae bacterium | reverse complement strand
CCAATCGAACGTGGCGCGGCCATGAATCCTCTCAGTGAACCCTTCTCGCTACTCTAGGTTCGAGAAAGCCTTCGTAAGGCTATGTTTGTGTGGGGGAACATCATGCCACTGATGGGCCGCCCGATTCAAACCCGGGTGGTTGAGTCGTTCTCTCTGGGTGGGGCGAGCCCATGCTCGTGATTCCTATACTCCGCCACCCATGTCCGACAGCGTGCCGTTCGCGCCGTTCGTATCGAAGCGGCGTACCTCGTTTCCCCCCTGGGTCCGCGTTCCCGTGCTCGCGCTCGCTTACGGCATCGGCGTGCCGGTCACCAGAACACTCGAAGCCTGCGGCCAGTGGCCGCTGCTGCTGACCCGGATCAGGCGCCCGCCGACCCACGGCGGGTTCGAGGGTTACAAGCCGAGCGAGCACGACGTCATCGCATGCAGCTACTTCAAGAGCGGCACGAATCTCCTTCTGCAGATGGCGGTGCAGATCGCAGCTCGGGGCCACGCCCGCTACGCGCACATCCACGACATCGTCCCTTGGCCGGAGTTCACGGCGCCGGGCTATTCGATACCGCTGGCGGACGAGACCCCCTGGCGCAACTCCGCGACCGGGTTGCGCATCATCAAGACGCACAAGCTCGCAGCCGACATTCCGCTCGATGGGCCGGCACGCTACATCGCCGTGGTGCGCGATCCGAAGAGCGTGGTGGTCTCGAGCTATCACTTCGCCAAGGCGCTCGTGTTCGGGCCGATGATGCCCTCCATCGTCCACTGGGCGGAGTTCTTCATGCATCCGAAATTCGCTTTTGGCGAGTGGCCAGTGCATGTCGCCGGCTTCTGGGCGCTGCGCACGCGTCCCAACGTGTTGTTCATGACCTACGAGGAAATGACCCGCGATCCCGACGCCACGGTGTGGCGCGTCGCCCGGTTCATGGGTGTCGATCTCAGCGACGAGGAGTTCAGCTCGGTGCGCCACCTCTGCAGCTTTGGTTACATGAAGCAGAACGCGCACCAGTTCGACCACATCAAGGTTGCGCCGTGGTCGCAGCAGGAAGGCGCCACCATCCGGCGCGGCGCGCGCGGCGCTTCGGGCGAGCTGTTGTCCGCCGCACTTCAGGAGCGGATCGACGATCATTGCCGCAGCGAGCTCCGTCGCCTCGGCTGCGACTTCCCTTACGATGCCGCTTTTGCACGAGATCAATGAGAGTCTGAGGAGACTGACACATGAAAGACTTCAAGGGCCAGCTCGCTTTCATCACCGGTGGCGCGTCGGGCGCGGGCTTCGGACAGGCGACGCTCTTCGGCCGCGCAGGCGTGAAGATCGTCATCGCCGACGTGCGCGGCGACGCCATTTCAAAGGCCGTGGGTGAGCTCGCGAAAGAGGGCATCACCGCGCACGGCATCGCGCTCGACATCACCGACCGCGAGGCGTACGCGCGCGCTGCTGACGAAGTCGAGCGGCTGTTCGGTGGTCCGCCGACACTCCTCTTCAACACCGCCGGCGTGAACAACTTCGGCCCGGTGGAGCGCTCCACCTATGGTGATTTCGACTGGCTGATCGGCGTGAATCTCGGCGGTGTCGTCAACGGCATGATGACTTTCGTGCCGCGCATGATCAAAGCGAAGCGGCCGGCGCACATCGTGACCACGGCCTCGCTCGGCGGGTTCATGGGCAGCGCGCTTGCGGCGCCGTATTCCGCCGCCAAGGCCGCGGTCGTGAACCTGATGGAGAGCTACCGCATGAGCCTCGCGAAGTACGACATCGGCGTCTCGGTGCTATGTCCCGCGAACATCAAGTCAAACATCGCCGAGTCGGTGCGCACGCGATCGGAAAAGTACGGGCCGAGCGGCTATGTCGCGAACGAGGAATCCATCGCCTCGCTCCACGGCATCTACCGGCATGGCATGGAGCCGCTCGAGCTCGCCGGTCACGTCAAGCGCGCCATCGAAGAGAATCAGCTCTACGTCATCCCGTACCCGGAAGCGAAGGAGCTGCTGCGCCAGCGCTTCGATGCGATCGTCGCGGCGGTGCCAGCGATGGAGACGGATCCGGAGGGCGCCAGGAAGCGGGTCGCGGCGCTGCAGGAGTGGGTGAGCGGCGGAGCCAGGGTCTTCATCCCCGACGAGAAGTGAGCGCCGCGGCTGCTTGCCTCCTCCGGTACAACGATATGCGGGGGTTCTTTGCTGGCGCCACGTCAGCGCTCGGGCCATCACCCGATCCTGGTGAGATCCGCGGCGCTCAACTTGATCCGCGCGGCGGCAACGTTCTCCTCCAGGTGTTCGATCGAGGAGGTCCCCGGGATCGGCAACATGGCCGGTGACCTGGCAAGGAGCCACGCAATGGCCGCCTGGAACACGCTCACGCCGTGTTCCTTCGCGACAGCATCGAGGCCGTTGCTCGAAGCGAGTTTCTCGGATGAGCCGCGCGCTACCGGCGCCCACGGGATGAACGCGATCCCGTCGCGGGCGCAGACGGCAAGTACATCCTCGGAGCTGCGGTCGGTCACGTTGTAGCGATTCTGCACCGAGACGATCGGCACGATGCGGCGCGCACGCGTCAGCTGATCGACGTCGAAATTCGACACGCCCACGTGGCGGATCTTGCCTTGCTCTTGCAAGCGAGCGAGCTCGCCGATCGAGTCCTCGATCGGGACTTTGGCATCGGGCCCGTGAAACTGGTAGAGATCGATGCGTTCGAGCTTCAGGCGCTTGAGGCTCGCCTCGCACGCCGCACGCAGATGTTCGGGCCGTCCATCGGGCACCCACTCGGGCGCGCTCGGCCGCGTCAGCCCCCCCTTGGTGGCGATCACGAGGCCGCGCGGGTAGGGGTGGAGCGCCTCCGCGATCAGCCGCTCACTCACCTCGGGACCGTACGCATCGGCGGTATCGATGAAGTTCACGCCGAGGTCGAGCGCGCGCCGGAGGAGTCGTCGCGCTTCCGCCGGATCCTTGGGCTCACCCCAGATGCCCTCGCCCGTGATGCGCATGGCGCCGAAGCCCATGCGATTGACGAGCAGATCGCCACCGACCCTGATCGTGCCAGCCGCGGCAGCAGGTGCCGAGTTCGAAGCGGCGAGCAGAAGGCGCGGAGTCGTGAGGACACCCAGGCCGGCGATTCCGGTAACCAGGGCCTGGCGACGCGTCAGTCGGGCGAAGTTCATGGGTTGCTCCTCGCGGCCCGCCTAGATCCCCGCCTTGGCGAGTGCATCGATAAGCGCGTGGGTGGACTCGGCGATCGCGGGGTGTTTGGCCTCGAAGCGCAGCAGCATCGCCTCGAGCCGATCGCGGAGCCCGCCGTCCTGGTGGTCAGGTTCGTCAAGGACGCGATCGATGTCCTTGATGAGGGTGCCCATCAGGCGACGCGATTCCGCGTCCACGGACTTCGCGTTGCCCAGTTCGCGGTGCAGCGAGGCGAGAAGCTCTCGCAATCGATCGTGATTCATGTTCTCTCCCCGGGGGATCAGGCGAGTTTCAGGATCACTTTGCCTCTCGGAGATTCCTTTTCCAAGTGCTGGAGCGCGGCGGCGGCGTCCGCGAGCGGAAAAGCCTTGTCGATGTGAACCTTTACCGCTCCTTCGTCAACATACCGGGCAAGACTCGCCAGGCGCTGGCTATTGACCTGCGTGAACTGATTGATCGCTTCGACCTGGAACTCCTTCGCCAGATCTTCGCGTGGCGCTTCGAGCAGGGACACGAGGCGTCCCTGTTCCTTGAGCACCCGGAACGAGCGCACGTAGGTGTCGCCACCCACGGTGTCGAGCACCGCGTCGAGATTTCGCACTACCTCCTCGAACTTCTGTTTCTTGCGATCGATGACCTGATTCGCGCCCAGGCGTTTCGCATATTCGATGTCATCCGCGCTCACGGTCGTCGCGACCTGAGCTCCGAGGTGTCTCGCCAGCTGAATGGCGAAGCCGCCGATGCCGCCCGCGCCGCCATGGATCAGAATTCTCTGGCCCTTCGAGACTCGCAGGTGCTCGGTCAAAGCCTGCACCGCGCTCACGCCGGCCAGTGGCAGGGCGCCGGCGATCTCGTGGCTGACGCTGCGCGGCTTCGCTGCGATGTGGCTCGTCCTGGCGAGCACAAACTCGGCGAATGAGCCGGAGCCGGCGGTGAGGACAGAAGCCTGTCCGTAAACCGCGTCTCCCACTTTGAAAGTTGTTACATCGGCGTTCAGCGCTTCGACGACGCCCGAGAAGTCGCCGCCCAGCGTGAAAGGCAGCCGCGGCGCCAGCTTTTCCTTCAGAGCACCGGAACGAACCTTCCAGTCGATGGGATTCACACCCGCGGCGTGCACGCGCACGAGCACTGAGCCAGGGCCGGGATCGTCGAGCGACGTGGATTCGACGTGCACCGCCCCTGGCCCACCGAAATCGCGAATGCGCGCCGCCTTGATGGTCTTCATCTCACTCTGCTCCTGTGCCCGACCGTCCGTGTCTCCCGGCGGCATTGAAGGATTCCGGTCGTCAATCGACATCGGCACGCGGGCTTGGTTCGGTTGAGACAGGGGGCTGGCATACACTATGAGCCCACTCACGCATGCAAGGATTTCCGGCATTGAAACGGCTCTGTGTATTTGCCGGCTCGAGTCGCGGCGCGCGCGAGGAATACGCGGAGGCCGCTGAGCGCCTTGCCCGCGAGCTCGTGAAGCGCCGCTACGGCCTCGTCTACGGCGGCGGCAAGGTCGGGATGATGGGCGTGCTCGCGGACGCGACGCTGGCCGCGGGCGGCGAGGTCATTGGCGTGATCCCCAAGGCGCTCCTCGAGAAGGAAGTAGCGCACGGCGGGCTCACGGAATTGCGCGTCGTCGCCTCGATGCACGAGCGCAAGGCCATGATGGCCGAGCTCTCGGAAGGGTTCATCGCGCTCCCCGGCGGTCTCGGGACGCTCGAGGAGTTCTTCGAGGTGCTCACCTGGGCGCAGCTCGGGCTTCATCCGAAGCCCTGCGGACTGCTCAATGTCAGCGGGTACTACGACCGCCTGCTCGACTTCCTGGATCTCACTGTCGAGGAGCGCTTCGTGAAGAGCCAGCATCGCGCGCTGGTGCTCATCTCGACGTCACCCGCGGATCTGCTCGACCGCCTCGCGGCCTATCGTCCGCCGCATGTCGAGAAGTGGATCGACCGCGAATCATCGTGAAGCAGTCACCGGCATCGCGGCCATGAGCCGTGCAGCGGGCCGGGCACACGCCGAGAGCACGTAGTCGAAAGCGCGCGCCTCTACGTGATGAACGACGACGGCAGGAACGCGCGGACATTTGCGCTGCGGGCCGCGAGCGCCAGCTCACCAACCTTGGCCGCGAGTTCGTGATCCGCGACTTCGACATGGCGCCCGACGGCAGCGCCATCATCTTCGATGACGTGCAGGAGAGCTCGGACATCGTGCTGGCCGATTTGCCGTGAGGAAAGCTCGGACGTCCCATGCGTCACAATCCCGTCAGCCCCGAAACCTATCGTGCAGACCTGAGAGCCGTCGCCCGCTCAGGCGGCGGCGGCAGC
>DATBIF010000330.1:0-5392 GCA_036557045.1 Steroidobacteraceae bacterium | reverse complement strand
CCATCGCCGATCGTCGGCAGGCTGGTGATCCCGCGCTTCAGCAATGCATCGGGCGGTTGCATGTTCACGACTTCCGCGGAACCCGGCCAACCGATCGGGCCCGCGCCGCGGATCACGAGGATGGTGCGCTCATCGATGCCGAGCGCGGGGTCGTTGATGCGAGCGTGGTAGTCCTCGGAACCCTCGAACACCACCGCCCGCCCTTCGAACGAATCACCGTCAGTCAGAAAACGGCGGCGGAAATCGGCCGAAATCACGCTCGTCTTCATGATCGCGAAGTCGAAGAGATTCCCGTGCAGCACGAGGAATCCGGCTTGCTCCTGCAGTGGCGATTCGTACGTCGTGATGATCTCGCGATCCGTGGACTCGCAGCCGGCGATGTTCTCGGCCAGCGTCCTGCCGGTCACCGTCAGAACGTCGCCTGCGATACGCCCGGCGCGCAGCAGTTCGCAAAGAACCGCGGGCACGCCGCCGGCGCGATGAAAGCGCTCGCCGAGATATTTCCCCGCGGGCTGCATGTTGACCAGGAGGGGCACGTCGCGCCCATATCTCATCCAGTCGTCGGCGCTGATCTCGACACCCGCGTGACGCGCCATCGCGACCAGGTGCGGTTGCGCATTGGTGGAGCCGCCGAGTGCGGCGGTTGCGGCGATCGCATTGAGGAACGCGGCGCGCGTGAGAATCCCGGAGGGCCGCAGGTCCTCGTAGGCCATCGCGACGATGCGTCGCCCGGTCGCATACGCCATCTGTCCGCGTTCGCGGTACGGGGCTGGAATCGCGGCGCATCCCGGGAGCGACAGGCCGAGCGTTTCCGCGAGCGCATTCATGGTCGAAGCGGTGCCCATCGTATTGCAGTGACCGAGTGATGGCGCCGAAGCCGCGGCGCGCTCCAGGAATTCCTGTTGATCGATGCGACCCGCAGCGAGTTCGCGGCGCGAGCGCCAGATCACGGTGCCGGAGCCGACGAGCTCGCCGTCGTGCCACCCATCGAGCATGGGTCCACCCGACAGTACTATCGCCGGGATATCGATGGTGGACACCGCCATGATTGCGGAGGGCGTCGTCTTGTCGCAGCCGGTCGTGAGCACCACCGCATCGATCGGATAGCCGTGCAGAATTTCCACCAGGCCGAGATACGCGAGGTTGCGATCGAGCGCGGCAGTCGGGCGCCGGCAATTCTCGAACAGCGGGTGCACCGGGAACTCCATCGGCACGCCGCCGCCATCGCGGATGCCCGCGCGCACGCGCTCCGCGAGCTGCAGGTGCACGCGATTGCAGGGGTTGAGATCACTCCCGCTCTGCGCGATGCCGATGATGGGCCGGCCGCTGCGCAGCTCTTCGAGCGTCAGGCCCGAGTTCATGAAGCGCTCGAGGTAGAGCGCCGTCAGGTCGATGTGGGCGGGATCATCGAACCAGTCGCGCGAACGGAATCGCGGCTTGGACTCAGGCGCCATGCGCGATTCGTCCCTGCGGCAGGCCGGGAACGCTGACGCGCGCGCGAAACAATCCGCCGGCGAGGGGCTGCTGCCTGCGTTCCCCGTCCTTCAGACCCTTCCACGCGGTGGTGATGTAGAGCGTGCGCAAGTCGTCTCCGCCAAAGGCCGCCTTGGTCACATTGGAGCACGGCAGTACCCAGGTTTCGAGCAGTCTGCCGTCCGCTGCGTAACGATTCAGGCCCTTGCCGCCGTACAGGCCGGTCCACAGGCAGCCCTGCGAGTCGACGCTCGGCCCATCCGGGTATGCGCCCTGACGTGTGATATGCGTGAACACTCGCTTGCCCGAAAGCGCGCCGTCCGGCGCCCGGTCGAACGCATAGATCACGCGTTCGAGCGTGTCGGTGTGATAGAGGATGCGCCCGTCGGGACTCGCCGCGGGACCGTTGGTGATCACGTAGCCGTCGTCGCGACGTACGCAATCGCTGTCCGTCAATTGATAGAGAGCGCCGGTGGGCTCGCGCTCGTTGTCGTCCATCGATCCGAACCAGAGGTAGCCCGACGCATCGACAAAGCCATCGTTGAGGCGATTGTTCGATCGCTCGCGTTCCACGGTGCGCAGCAACTTGAACTCGCCGCTCCGCGGATCGAATCGATGCAGACCGGTCTTGAGACCGCACAGGAATCCGCCGCTGGCGGTTGGTGCGATGAAGCCGACCTGCGCGGGTGCTGACCAGGAGCGCTTTTCGCCGGTCGGCTCGTGAAAGCGGTGCACCGCCCGGCCCTTGATGTCGACGAACCAGACCGCCTGCTCGGCGGCGGACCAGATTGGACCTTCTCCGAGCTCGGCAGCGAGCGGCCACACGCACTCGACGGCGTCACTCACTCACGTGCTCTCAGCAGTAGCCCGCGTCCACCCAGTAAGCATGTCCGGTGCACAGTCGCGCATCGTCGGACGCGAGAAACTGGACCATGGAGGCGACGTGGACCGGATCGACGCGGCTCTTCAGGCATTGCTGCGCGAGAATCCTGGCCTCTTCCTCCGGCGTGTGCCACAAGGCCATCTGCCGCGGCGTGCGGATCGCACCCGGGATGACGCAGGTGACGCGAATGCCGGACTCGCCCAATTCGCGCGCCAGCCCGCGCGTGAGGCCCTCGATGCCGGCCTTGGCCGTCTCGTAGATCACGAGGTCCGGCAATGCCAGGTGCCACGAGACCGAACCGAGATTGACGATGGCTCCGCCGCCCGCGCGCTTCATGCCCTCGGCGACGGCCTGCGCCGCGAAGAAGTAGTGGCGCAGGTTGACCGCCATGCGCTCGTCCCAGTATGCGGGCGTCGTCTCCGCGAGGCTGTGCCGGTCGTCGTTCGCCGCGTTGTTGATCAGCGCCCCGACGGGTCCGGCCTCCTCCTGGATCGCAGCGAATGCGGTACGTAACGCATCCAGATCGGTCAGGTCGCATTGGCTGAAGCGTGGCTTACCGTGCAGCTCCTCGACCAGGGCTTGTGAATGCTCGGCCGCAATGTCGAGAAAGTACACGCGCGATTTCTGGCGCACGAAACCGCGCACCAGGTCGGCCCCGATGCCCGAGCCGCCGCCGGTAACGACCACAACCTTGTCCGCAAGTGACGGATAGATGGCGCTGGTCATGTCATGCCCATGAGTAGGTGGTCTTCTGTTGAGTGTAGAACTCGATCGCCGCGAAGCCCTGCTCGCGCGGGCCGTAGCTCGACTTGCGCGTGCCGCCGAACGGCACGTGGTAGTCGACGCCCGCCGTCGGCAGATTCGTCATCACCATCCCCGCGCGCACGTTGCGCGCGAAGTGGCGTGCGTGCTTGAGCGAGCTCGTCACGATACCGGCCGAGAGACCGAATTCACCGGCGTTGGCGACGGCGAGCGCCTCGTCGTAGTCATGAACCCTGACAACCGAGGCGACCGGGCCGAACACTTCCTCGCAGTTGATGCGCATCTCCGGCCGGGTATCGACGATAAGCGCCGGCGACAGGTAGTAGCCCGGCTTGTCGAGCTCCAGCTGTTCACCCCCGATGCGGCGCTCGCCTCCTTCCTGCTGCGCGATCCGCAGATAGGCAAGCGTCGTATCGAGCTGCGCCTGGCTCGCGAGGGGTCCAATCTGCGTGTCCTCGGCGAGCGCATCGCCCACGCGCAATGCCCCCACTCGCCTGGTGAGCGCAGCGACGAAGTGTTCGTGCACTCCCGCGGTGACGATCAGACGACTCGAGGCCGTGCAGCGCTGCCCCGTGGCAAAGTACGCGCCGTCCAGAGCGCATTGCACGGCGCGTTCGAGATCACAGTCGTCGAGCACCACCAGAGGATTCTTGCCGCCCATTTCGAGCTGCACGCGCGCCTGCCGCGCCATGGCTGCCGCTGCGACCCGCGCGCCCACGTTCTGCGAGCCCGTGAATGACAGCCCGGCGACATCCGGGTGGGAAGTCAGTGCATCGCCCGCCGCTGCGCCGCCGAGCACGAGGTTGAACACGCCCCTGGGCACGCCGGCTTCATGCACGATCTCGGTCAGCGCCACGGCCAGTGCCGGCGTCAGGGATGCAGGCTTCATCACCACCGTGTTTCCGAACGCCAGTGCCGGCGCGCTCTTCCACGCCGGGATGGCGATCGGGAAATTCCATGGCGTGATGAGCCCGAATACGCCCACCGGCTCTCGATAGGTCGCCACGTCGACGCCTGGACGCGTGGAGTCCACGGTGGTACCGCGGCGACGCAATGACTCGCCCGCGAAGAACTTGAAGATGCGACCGGCGCGCGTCACTTCGCCGATGCCTTCAGGCAGCGTCTTGCCCTCCTCGCGCGACAGCAGGCGGCCGAGGTCGTCCTTGCACGCCAGGAGGGTCGTTCCGATCCGGTCGAGCAGATCGCTGCGCACTTCCGGCGTCGCATCGGCCCATGCGGGAAACGCGTTGCGCGCCGCCAGCACGGCGCTCGCCATGACCGCGCCCTCGTCCGCGGGCACGCGCGCGACGATGTCGCGGGTATCCGAAGGATTGAGGCTCTCGCTGCGAGGCGCAGCGCCTACCCACTGGCCACCCACGTAATGGGCCAGCATGCGAGGCTCGCTCATCGCGCGGCTCCGCGCTCGTGTTGCTGGATCGCAAGCGGGCCTGGCAACAGACCGCGCATCGCGAGGTTCTGCATGAGCTCGCCGATCCCCAGGGTCCAGGGCGGCGCCTGCTCGCAGGTCGTGACCTTGTTCTCGAGCACGCCGAGCCGCTCGGTTGATACGCGTACCAGGTCGCCACGCTTGTGCGTGAAGCCCTGGCCTGGGGCATCGCGATCCTCGATGGGCGCAAACATCGTCCCCAGGAACAGCGCAAACCCGTCCGGATACTGATGATTGCGACCGATGGTCTGGGCCACGAGCTCGGTCGGGTCGCGGCTGATGAGCGCCATCGAGCTTTCGCCTGTGAGCCTGAAGCCTTCCTCGCCGAGGATCTCGAGCCGCACCACGGCGCGGCGCACCTCGTCGAGTCCGAAACTGCGATCGAAGAGGCGAATGAACGGCCCGATCGCGCACGCTGCGTTGTTGTCCTTGGCCTTGCCGAGGAGCAGCGCACTGCGCCCCTCGAGGTCGCGCAAGTTAACGTCGTTGCCGAGGGTCGCCCCGAGGATGCGCCCGGCGCGATCGCAGGCCAGCACGATCTCGGGCTCCGGATTGTTCCAGGCGGAGTCGGAACGCACGCCGATCCAGTCGCCCCATCCGACTGCGGACAGTGGCGGCGCCTTCGTGAAGACTTCGGCGTCGGGACCGATCGCCACTTCGAGATACTGGGACCAGAGGCCCTCGCTGATGAGGGCGGCCTTGAGTCGTTGCGCGGCTTCCGACCCCGGTTTGACGGAGCGTACGTCGTCACCGACCCGCTGACGCAGGTCGGCGCGCAATGCCTCAGCGCGCTGCTTGTCGCCGCGCGCTCGTTCCTCGATCACCCG
>DATBIF010000329.1:0-4697 GCA_036557045.1 Steroidobacteraceae bacterium | reverse complement strand
AGGGGCCGCTCAATGTGGGCTCGGCGCGCCCCCACAGCGCATCGCCACGTTCGGTGCGTTGCGACGTCGAGACCGATGCGGGGACGGCGGTCGCGCCGCTGGCCGGGGGGCCGCCATGCAGCAGCTCGCGGAGGCGCTCGCAGGCGGCACGCGCGAGTACTTCCGCCTCGTCGGAAACGGGCGGCAGTGCACTTCCACATTGATAGCAGGCGAGGACCGCCATGTCGTTCACCGCATCGCAGTGACGACACGTGCGCAGATACAGCCGCGACCCGCAACTGCTGCAGTAGCGGGCGCCATCGGCGTTGGCGCGATCGCAGAACGGGCAGGTGAGCGGCCTCATCGGCCTCATCGCTGCGAAATTCGGGACGCCGTCACCCTACGCCGGGGGACGCGCGCGGGTCAAGGCATCCGCGCAGCCCAGGTCCGCACCTGTAGCGAACAATGGGGCGCAGCCGACGCGCGGCGCGGCCGCCTCGGCTTCGAGAGGCGTCATACGAGCGGGTTTGCGTGATCAAGATCAGGTTGGCTACACTCGACGAACGCCGACATCGCGTCGACGCGGCGGGCCTGCACCGCACTCGTCGCGCCGGGCACCGATCACCGGGACGTCGCCCATGACCGAGCAAGCCCGCAAGGAAGGACTCGAGTATCTCGCGATCCGTCGGGTCGACGAGCCGGGCAAGGAGCCGCGCGAGTACCTGGCAGCGCTGCGGCGGCACAAGGTTCAGATCGTGGTGCTGACCGCGATCCTGGCTGCGCTAATCACTGTCATTGCGATCGCGCTGCCCGCCATCTACCGCTCGACCGCGACCATTCTCGTGCAGGAGCAGGAGGTGCCTCCCGACCTCGTGCGCTCCACGATCACGAGTTATGCCGACGAGCGCATCCAGGTCATCAGCCAGCAGGTCATGACGCGCGCGGTCCTGCTCAACCTCGTGGACAAGTACGACCTCTACGAGAAGTACCGCGACCGCGCGAAAACGGATCAGGTGCTCGACTTCATGCGCCGGGACATCAAGATCTCGACCGTCGACGCCAACATCTCGGACCGCAACAGTGGCCGGCGCGTGAATGCGACGATCGCATTCAACATCTCGTACGACTCGCCGGATCCGGACCGCGCTCAGAAGGTCGTCAAGGAGCTCGTGTCGCTGTTTCTCAACGAGAACGTCAAGGTCCGGCAGCAGAGCGCCGCGGAGACCACCGCCTTCCTCACCCAGGAAGCGGATCGCCTCGCCGCGCAGATCCAGGAAATGGACGCGAAGCTCGCAAGCTTCAAGCGTCGCAATCTCGGGCGCATGCCGGACTCCTCGGCGGTCAACATGCAGCTTTCCGAGCGCACCGATACGGAGCTTCTGCGCATCGACAACCAGATCAGCATGCTGCAGGATCGGCGCGTTGCGCTGCAGTCGCAGCTTCAGCTGGTGAGCCCGAACCTGCCGGCAGGCAACGCCGGCGACCGCTTGCAGACGCCCGAGGAACGGCTGCGTACCCTCGAAGGCCAATACGCCACGGCGTCGGCCATCTACGGCGCGGATCACCCCGACATCCGGCGCATGCAGCGCGAGATCGCACAACTGCGGGAGCAGACCGGCGCGCCGCCCAAGCAGGGAGATTCCTCGGACAAGCTGAAGGAGCTTGAAACCACCCTCGCAGCGCTGCGCGAGCGATACTCCGACGACCATCCGGACGTCCAGCGCGTCCGGCGTTCGATCGCTGCGCTCAAGGCCTCCGGTGCGGCGAGCGATGGAGCGGCCAATGCTCCGCCGGCGAAGGGCACCCCCAAGCAGGGCGCACAGAAGTACGACAACCCTGCCTACGTCGCGCTGCTCACGCAGATCGAAAGCACGCGTCAGGAGATCGCGCAGCTCACGGAGCTGAAGAACGAGATGCGCGCGAAGCAGCGGACGTACGACGCGCGTCTGCTGCAGATTCCCGACGTCGAGCGCGAATATCGCGATCTGACGCGCGACTACGACAATGCGCAGACGCGCTACCGCGAGGTCCGGGCGAAGCAGATGCAGGCCGAGATCGCCGAGGAACTCGAGAAGAACCGCAAGGCGGAGCGCTTCAGCCTCGGCGAGCCCGCCAACCTGCCGACCAGCCCGCACCATCCGAACCGCGTGCAGATCATGGTGGTGGGCTTAATCGCCTCCCTGCTGGCCTCGCTCGGCATTGCCTGGCTACGCGAGGCGTTCGACCCGTCGGTCAAGGGCCCGCTGCATCTCGCCAAGATCGCGACGGTGCCTCTGCTCACCGCGATTCCGTACATCGAGACCCGTGCGGAGCGTGCGGGCAACCGCCGCCGGGCGTGGATCGCAGGTGGTACGGTGCTGGTGCTGGGATCGCTCTATCTGCTTGCCATCGATGTTTACCTGAAGCCCCTGTCGTCGATCCTCGAGTCCGCACTGCGTCGGCTTCCATTCTTCTAGATCGGGCAGCGCCATGCACGACATGAGACCGCAGGATCGAGAGGCACCCGTCGATGCGCCGCCGGTGGCGGATCACCGATCGCAGGCCGACGCGGTGCCGGGGGGCCCGCCTCGGCAGCCCCACATTCACTACACGCGCACCCGCGTGGTCGAGATCGCGCCGGAGGTGTACGAGCGACATCGGATCGCGTCACTGACCAGCGATCCCAACGCCGACGCGTTCAGGCTGCTGCGCACACAGCTGCTGTTGCACATGCGCGAGCGCGGCCTGCAGACGCTCGCCGTGACGAGTCCGAACAAGGGCGCCGGCAAGTCCACGATCGCGTTCAACCTCGCCGTCAACTTCGCGTTGGAGGCGGACCACACTGCGCTCCTGGTGGATGCCGACCTTAGAGACCCGTACATTCGCGAGATGCTCGAGCTCGAGCCGGGCCCGGGCCTGGCCGACCATCTGCTGGGCAAGGCGTCGCTCGCCAACCTGCTGGTTCATCCGGGCATCGGCAACCTTGTCGTGCTTCCCGGCGGAGCCCCTGTCGGGCTGACTTCCGAGCTGATGCGGTCGCCGATGATGGCGAAGATGGTGCACGAGCTTCGGGCGCGCTATCCCGACCGCCTGATCGTTTTCGACGTGCCGCCGGTGCTCTCCAGTGCGGACACGCTCGGCCTGTCCGCCTACATGGATGCAACGATCCTCCTGGTCGAGGAATGCAAGACGACGCGCGACGACATCGGCGCGTCGGTCGACCTGCTGCGCAACTCGAACCTGCTCGGGATCGTCCTCAACAAGTCGCGCGAGCTGCGCAAGCCCGACCCCATCACCCGGCGGAAGGCAAAGGGTTTCCGGCGCCTGTTCGGCGCGAGCGCCTAGGGACTGCCTCCGACAGCGCGATCGGGCCAGGCGGTGGCCGCGGCGTCCTGCGCGCCGACGTGGCGGGAGGCCAGCTCCTCGATCGCCGTGCACACGGTCTGACGCTGCGCGGCGGTCAGCTCGGGAAACATGGGCAGCGAAAGGACCTCGGCGGCAGCCCGCTCCGAGTGCGGGAAATCGCCGGCGACGTAGCCGAGATCGGCGAATGCCGGCAGCATGTGCACGGGGATCGGGTAGTGAATGCCGGTCTGGATGCCCCGCGCGTGCAGCGCATGCTGCCAGGCGGCGCGCTCGGCGGTCCGTATGGCATACACGTGGTACACGTGGCGCGCGTACGGCATCTCGACTGGCAGCGCAACGCCGGCGCGCGCGAGCAGCGCACCGTAGTGCGCGGCGGCGCCGCGCCGCGCGTTCGTCCAGGCTTCGAGGTGACGCAGTTTCACGCGCAGGATCGCGCCCTGGAGGGCCTCGAGACGATAGTTGTAGCCTTTGAGCACGTGCTGGTATTTCTTTTCGGCGCCCCAGTCGCGCAGCATACGGATCTTGTGCGCGTAGGCCGGGTTGTCCGTCACCACCATGCCGCCCTCGCCGTATGCACCCAGGTTCTTTCCAGGGTAGAAGCTGAAGCAACCGATGTGGCCCAGGCTTCCCGCGCGCCGGCCCTTGTACTCGGCGCCATGCGCTTGCGCCGCGTCCTCGATCACGACGAGGTTGTGCCGCCGTGCGATCTCCACGATGGGATCCATGTCGGCGGGTTGGCCGTACAGATGCACCGGCACGATGGCGCGGCTGCGCGGCGTGATCGCGGCCTCGATCTTCGCTGCGTCAATGGTGAAGGTGCGCGGTTCGATGTCGACCAGCACCGGCTTCGCACCGGTGTAGTGGATCGCCGACACCGTCGCGACGAACGTGAACGGAACGGTGATCACCTCATCTCCCGGACGAACGCCGAGAGCCAGCAGCGCCAGATGAAGCGCGCTCGTGCCGCTGTTCACGCCGATGGCTTCTTTGGTACGGCAGAACGTGGCGAAGTCGCGCTCGAAGGCGGAGACGGCTGGTCCAAGGATGTACTGCGACTCGTCGAGCACCTGCTGAATGGCTCGATCGATTTCCGGTTTGAGCGAGCGGTACTGCGCCTTCAGATCAACGAAAGGAATCATGTCGTCACTGCACTCTTGAGACTGACGAGGCGCCCGAGCGCCCCCATCGATTCGTTTGCGGCCTCGAGAAGACGTACCACTCGAAGGCCGGCCTCGCCGTCGGTGATCGGGCGGCTGCCTGCGCTGATGCAGTCGGCGAAATGCGCGACCTCCACGCTGAGCGCCTCGGTCACAGCAACCTTCGGCGCCCACATGTCGCCGGTGCGATACCCGACGAGCATCTGATAGACGTTC
>DATBIF010000328.1:0-7361 GCA_036557045.1 Steroidobacteraceae bacterium | reverse complement strand
CGACGATGTTCCTGAGAATCTTACCCCAGGGGCTCATTGACGGATCCCCAGCTGCCCGAGCACGAAGGCGTACTTCATCGCCGTTTCACGATACTTGCGAAAGCGTCCCGAGCGCCCGCCGTGCCCCGCTTCCATGTTGGTCCTGAGCAGCAGCGGATGGCTGTCGGTCTTGTTGGCGCGCAGCTTCGCGACCCACTTGGCGGGCTCGAAATACTGCACCTGGCTGTCCCAGAGCCCGGTCGTCACGAGCATCGCCGGATAGGCGCGCGGCGCGACCTGGTCGTACGGTGAGTACGACAACATGTACTCGTAATACTCGGGCTCGCGCGGATCGCCCCATTCGTCGTATTCACCGGTGGTGAGCGGGATCGATTCATCGAGCATCGTCGTCACCACGTCCACGAAGGGAACGTCGGCAATGATCGCACGATAGCGATCGGGCGCCATGTTGGCGATCGCGCCCATCAGCAGTCCGCCGGCGCTCCCGCCATGCGCGATCACTTTGTCGCGTGCGCCCCAGTGCTCGCGCACCAGGTAATCGGTGACGTCGATGAAATCGGTGAAGGTGTTGACCTTGTGGAGCAGTCGTCCCGAGTCGTACCAGCGGCGCCCGAGCTCCTGTCCGCCGCGGATGTGCGCGATGGCGACCACGAAGCCGCGATCCATGAGGCTCACCCAGCCGGGCGAGAAGGTGGGATCCCTGGAGATCCCATACGCGCCGTAGCCGTACTGGAAGATCGGCGCCTTGCCATCGCGCTTGAGCCCCTTGCGATACACGATCGAGACCGGCACCTGCGTTGCGTCGCGCGCGGTTGCGTGCAGGTACTCGGTGCGATAGTTCGCGGGATCGAATGGCGGCGGCACCGGGTCGCGCTTGAGAAGCGTGCGCGTGCCGCTGCGCATGTCGTAGTCGTAGGTCGTCGTCGGTGTGGTCAGTGAGGTGTATGTATAGCGCAGCAGGCTCGAGTCGATCTCCGGGTTGGCGTCGAACATCGCGGTGTACGCCGCCTCGTCGGCGTCGATGAGCTGGTCCGAGCCGCCCGCCCAGGGCTGCACGCGAATCTGGCGCAGGCCGCCCGAGCGCTCGGCGACGGCCAGGAAGTCATCGAAGACCTCGAAGCCGTGGACGAACGCGTCGTCGCGGTGCGCGACGACCTCGCGCCACTGGCTGCGGTCGCCGGCGGCAGCGATGGGCGCACGCATGATGCGGAAGTTGGGCGCCTGCCAGTTGGTGCGGATGATGAAATCATCGCCCAGGTCTTCGACCGAGTACTCGTGATCGCGCTCGCGCGGCAGCACCACCTGGAACTTGAGGCCGGGATCATCGGTGCGTGCGTACCACCATTCCGAGGACACCGTGCTTTCCGTACCGATGAAGAGATAGCGGCCCGATTTCGACTCGCTGATCTCCGTGTAGAACGTGGTATCGGTCTGCTCCCAGACGATCGGATCCTGCGCCACGTTGGTGCCCAGCATGTGCCGGCGCACGCGAAAACCGAGCAGCGTCACCGGGTCCTTTTCCACGTAGAGGAAGGAGCGGCTGTCACCCGCCCAGACGATGGCAGGGTCGGCGTTCTCGATCGTGTCCGCGAGCAGATCGCCGGAGCCGAGGTCCTTCACCCGCAACACATACTGCCGTCGCCCGACGCTATCCTCGGAGTACGCGAGCAGCTTGTTGTCGTAACTCGGCACGTAGCTGCCGACATTGAAGTAGTCGTGGCCTTGCGCGAGCTGATTGACGTCGAGCAGGATTTCCTCGGGCGCATCTTCCACATCGCGCCGGCGCGCATAGATCGGGTATTCACTGCCGGCCTTCACGCGCGTCACATACCAGTAGCCGCGCTTGCGATACGGCACGCTCACATCGTCCTGCGGGATGCGCGCGATGATCTCTTCGTAGAGTTTCTCCTGGAGACCCTCCGACGACTTGAGATACGCATTGGTGTACTCGTTCTCGGCGTTGAGATAGCCGAGCACTTTCGGATCGAGTCGCGTGTCGTCGCGCAACCAGTAGTACGGATCGAGGCGCGTGCCGTTGGGCGAGATCACCGACTGCGGACGCGCTTCCGCCATCGGCGGCGCCGCTGTTTTCGAGCCGTTAGGCATCGTGCCGGCCCGTTGAGCCGTTCCGGACGTGCAGGCGCCAAGCGCCAACGCACACGAGGCGGTCACGGCCGCGGCAGATCGCAGGTGTCGCATTCATTCTCCTTCGCCGGGTCACGGTTCGAACACTAGCGGCGCAGGCGGCGTATCAGGGCCTGGCCCCACGAATAACGCGCGCTCCACAGGAGCAGGCTCCACAGCAGCCGCTGCGAGAGCGCGAAGCGCCCGAGTGGCAGGCGATCATAGATGCGCGCCCCTTCATGAATCTGCACTGATCGCGCCGCGACGTGATAGTTCGCGGCTCCCGAGCGGAGCAGGAATCCAGAGTCGCTCGCTTCAGTGTCGACTGCCAGGTTGTCGAGTCGCTCGGGCAGATCGTGACGGGTGACCCGCGCGAAGAGAACTTCGACGGCAGGCGCATCGCGCCTCGCACGGCGCTCGAGGCGCACGCTGCCGCGTGGCGCGCGGACGTCGGTGACCTCGAATCGCCCGGGGAACTCCTGTCGCATGAGGACACCGCGTCGCGGCGGGCGCCGCAATGCGTCATTGTCTCCGAGCGCATGCGTCCTTGTCGCGCGTTTCTGCTATCCTGCGCGCCCTTTTTGCGCCCCCCACGTCCATGGACACCGCGGTCGTCGACACTTCGCGAGTCGTCAGCATGCTGCCTGCGCAGCGGCGCGACGACGCCGGTCGTCCGCACGTCGACTACCGTGCAGTGCTCGCGCTCGCCTGGCCGTTCGTGCTCAACAGTTCGGTGCAGGCGATTCTCAATCTGACCGACACGTGGTTCATCGGCCGGCTCTCGACACAAGCGCTCGCGGCCATGGGCGCCGTGTACTGGCTGGTGCTGGTGTTCGTGCTCACCCTGGGTGGTGTCGGCATCGCGGTGCAGACTCTGGTGGCGCAGGCGAGTGGCGCTCGTCGCTGGCGGCGGGCGGCGCAGGCGGAGTGGACCGCGCAGTGGGGCGCGCTGCTCACGGTGCCGTTGTTTGTTGGCGCGGCATGGGCGGGGGCGCTGCTGCTGCATCCGTTCGCGCTCGAACCGCAGGTGGAAGGGCAGGCGCTCGCGTTCTGGGTGCCCCGCATGGCGGGCGCCCCCATCGGCGTTGCGCTGTGGGCGGCGCTCGGGTTCTTCAATGGCATCGCGCGCCCGCGCGTCACGCTCATGATCACGGTGCTCGTTGCCGTGCTGAACGCCGCGTTCAACCAGCTCTTCATCTTCGACTGGCAGATGGGAATCGCGGGTTCGGCCTGGGCGACCAATGTCGCGCAGCTCGGCGGCTGGGTGGTGGCGATGAGCCTGTTTCTGGGCCGCCAGGCCAACACGCGCTTCAGCTCACGGCTCATGTGGCGACTGCGGCCCATGCGCCTGGTGCGCCAGTTCCTGCTCGGCTTTCCAATGGGCCTGCTGTATGCCGCGGATCTGCTCGGGCTGGCGCTCTTCCAGATGATGACGGTGCGTCTCAGCAGCGTGGATGGCGCCGCGACCCTGCTCGTGATGATGCTCACCTCGATCGCTTATCTGCCCGCGGTCGGGTTCGCGATGACCGGGACGACGCTCGTGGGACAGTCGATCGGCGCGGGCGACAGGGAATGGGCGATGCGGCTCGGCAACGCCACCATCAGGCTGTGTGTCGGCTACATGGCCGGCATCGGTGTGTTCCTGGCGGTGGCCGGACCGTGGCTGCTGCCGTGGTTCGTGAACGCGACCGATACGCATGCCGCCGAGGTCGTGGCACTCGGGAAGACGCTGATCTGGATCGCGGCGGGCTACCAGATCTTCGACGGCCTGAATCTCGGCAGCGGGCTCGCGTTGCGAGGTGCCGGAGATGCGACCGTACCAGCCGTCATGGTGATCGTGATCTCCTGGTTCGTGTTCGTGCCCGCGGCGCACGCGCTCGCGTTCGCGCCCGGCCAGGGTTACGTGAACTTCCTGCCGCAGTTTGGGTTCGGAGCGATCGGCGGCTGGGTCGCCGCACTGATCTACGCCGGCGCGCTGGGGACGGCACTCTTCATCCGCTGGCGCTCGGCGGCGTGGCAGAGGATCCGGTTGTAGTGGCGCTAAAGACGCAGCACCGCGAGCAGGCCTACGACGGTGGTCGGCGCAAAGTAGGGCAGTGCCATCCACACCATGCGCGTGTAGGACAGGCCGATGAGCGGCGCCAGCGATGAACTCAACAGGAAGAGAAACGCCGCCTGGCCGTTGGGCGTCGCGATGCTCGGAATATTCACGCCGGTGTTGAGTGCGACCGCCAGCGCATCGAACTGCTCACGGCTCAACAGGCCGCTGCCGAAAGGCTGCTCGATTTCATGGATGAAGATCGTGGCGACGAAGATATTGTCGCTGATGCTCGAGAGAGCGCCATTGGCCAGGTAGAACATTGCCAGCCGCTCCCGCCCCTCGAGCGCGAACACCCAGTGCATCACCGGCTTGAAGAGGTCCTGCACATTGATCACTGAGACGATCACGAAGAACACCACCAGCAGCGCGGTGAACGGCATCGCATCATGGAAGGCCTCTCCCAGCCGATGCTCCTCGACGATGCCGCTGAACGCCGTAACCAGCACGATCACCAGCAGGCCAACCAGCCCGACTTCCGCGACATGGAACGCCAATGAAAACACCATGGCGAGCGCTGCCGCGCCCTGTACCCAGAGCTGCCAACGATGGGCCGCGCCTCGGCGCGCCGCCTGGTGTGAGACCCAGGATTGCAGCTCTTTGCGCACGCTCGCGGGCAGAGGCGCGCCGTATCCGCACCAGCGCAGCCGCTCCAGTGCCACGCTGAGGACCAGGCCCACGATCAGCACCGGGATCGATACCGGCGCCATCATGAGAAAGAACTCGATGAAGTTCCAGCCGGCGCGTTGCGCCACCAGCAGGTTCTGCGGTTCGCCGACCAGGGTGGACACGCCGCCGAGTGCGGTTCCCACCGCGGCGTGCATCATGAGGCTGCGCAGAAAGGCGCGGAAGGTATCCAGGTCGTCCTTGAACCCCGCGGCCACACGCGAATCGTCGGCGATCTCATGCTGGTCCTCCTCCGCCCGCCGGCACGCGACGCGGTGATAGACCCCGTAACAGCCGTAGCCGACAGCGATCACCACCGCCAACACGGTGAGTGCATCGAGAAAAGCCGACAACACGGCAGCCGCGGCGCAGAAGGTGAGCGCGAGCAACGCCTTGGAACGGATGGCCAGCAGCAGGCGCATGAAGATGGCGAGCAGTAAGTCTTTGAGGAAGTACACGCCCGCCAGCATGAACATCAGCAGCAGGATCACCGGAAAGCCGCGCACAATTTCCTCGTAGACGCGGGTCGTGTCCGTCATCCCCATCAGGATCGCTTCCAGCGCAAGCAGTCCGCCCGGTTGCAGCGGATAGCACTGCAGCGTCATGGCGAGAATGAAGATGAACTCCATCAGCACCAGCCAGCCCGCGATCGTGCTTCCGAAGCCCAGCAGCACCACGGGATTCACGGCCAGCAGCGCGATCACCATGAGCTTGTACCAGCCCGGCGCGCGACCCAGAAATGCAGCGAGTATCAGCTCCGGCTTCACGCGGCTCGCCTCTCGCGCGCAAACGCCACCACCACCGGGACCAGGGAGACGACAATGATCAACAGGGTCACGACGCCAAAGTGATCGCGGATCAGCGGAATGTTGCCGAACAGGTACCCGCCGAAGATGAAGAGCCCCACCCACGCGATTCCACCAGCGCAGTTATGCAGCTGGAAGCGCGCATAGCGCATCTTGCCGACGCCCGCGACGAATGGCGCGCAGGTGCGGATGATCGGCACGAAGCGCGACAGGATGATCGTCTTGCCGCCGTGACGCTCGAAGAATTGTTCCGTGCGCCGCAGGTATTCGACTTTCAGCAGGCGCACGTTCCCCGTGAAGGCGCGCGGACCGATGCTGGAACCGACCGCGTAGTTCACGGTGTTGCCGAGGATTGCCGCGGCCGCGAGGAGCGCGAAGGCGCTACCGGCATGCAGCGTGCCCGAGCTGTCGACCGCCGCGAGCGCGCCGACCGCGAAGAGCAGCGAGTCGCCGGGCAGGAACGGCGTGATGACCAGGCCCGTCTCCGCAAAGATGATCGCGAACAGGATCAGGTAGACCCACGTGTCGTAACGCGCCACGAGCTCGACCAGGTGCCGGTCGAGGTGCATCACGATGTCATAGAGCATCCCGCCGAAGTCGATGACCGGCTGCAGCCATTCCATGCTTGGGGTTCCCGGCACCCTACTTGCCGAGGCTCTCGATCCTGACCACGGTCTGGCCGCTGTGCACCTTGCTGCCGGACTCGGTGAAGCGCACCTGGATGGCCAACGGGTAGAACTCGCCTTCGATCCACTCACGAGTGCCGCCGTTCTTGTCGGCCTGAAATGCGATGCTGAGCGAATAGCAGCCGGCGGACTCTGACTGCATGCCTTCCCACTTGGCCTCGTCCACGCCCGCGACCGCCAGGCCGTAGACGCTCCCGGCCGGGGGGGCGATCCGGAAATGCTGCGCCTTCAGACCGAGGACCGGGCTTCCGTCCTCCTGTCGCGTCACGCTGACGAACACCACCAGCCGGCCGGCGACGTCGACGAAGCGCGACTCACCCGAGACAGCCTCCACGATCAGGCGACCCATGCGGTTCTCCCTCCCTTGTGCAACGCCCGGCATGGTACTGCCGCCCCAGTCGGCGCGTCACGGTCGGGCAGCGTTCGCGCTGTGCGGCAGCTCACGTGCGCAGCGCGCGCCTCAGCGCGCCACTGAGCCGGTCGAGATCAGAGAAGTCGTTGTAGATGTGCGGCCCGGCGCGCATCAGCTCGATGGCGCCCGCCTGCTTCAAGAAGCTGACTGCGATGCGTTCGCGCTCGTCCAGCTGGCGCGCAAGCGACTCGCCCTCCATGCCAGGCACGCGGAAAGAGACGATGCCAGCCCAGAGGCTGGGATGCGCGGGAGTGAGGACCTGGACTCCCTTCAACCGTTGCAGTTCGAGGCGCAGGTACCACGCCAGCTCACGAATGCGCGCCGCGACGCGCTCGATGCCGACTTCCTGCTGAAACCCGATGGCCGGCAACACGCTGAGCGCCAGGGGCGCAAGCTGCGCATACGCCGCGGTGAACTTGCGTGCCGACATGGGCCAGCCGGCGCGCTTGCTCGTCGCCGGTACCGCATGTGCCTCGGATGAGGCGGCCGCGGACGCTGCATTCTCCCCGGTGCTCGCTGCCGAGGCCGGAGGGCTCGGGCTCGAGGGCGAAGCTGGAGTGCTCGCGCTC
>DATBIF010000327.1:0-1877 GCA_036557045.1 Steroidobacteraceae bacterium | reverse complement strand
GCGGCCGAGTGCGACTTGTTGAAGCCGTAGCCCGCGAACTTCTCCATCAGGTCGAAGATGTGCCGGGCGCGCGGCTCGGGAACGCCGCGCTGCACCGAGCCGTCTGTGAACACGGAGCGCTGCTTCGCCATCTCCTCGGGTTTCTTCTTGCCCATCGCACGACGCAGCAGATCGGCGCCACCGAGCGTATAGCCCGCGAGCACCTGGGCGATCTGCATCACCTGTTCCTGGTAGAGGATGACGCCGTAGGTATCGACCAGCACCGGCTTGAGACTCGGGTGCAGGTAGTCGATGGGCTGATCGGTGCGTCCGTGCTTGCGCGCGATGAAGTCATCGACCATGCCCGACTGCAGGGGCCCGGGTCGGAACAAGGCCACCAGCGCAACGATGTCTGCGAAGCGATCGGGCTGCAGCCGACGGATCAGATCCTTCATGCCGCGCGACTCGAGCTGGAACACCGCGTTGGTCCGGCAACTCTTCAGCAGCGCGTAGGTGGCCGGGTCGTCCATCGGCAAGGCCGCGACCTCGAGCAGCGGCTCGTTCGCGGTCTGCCGCTCGGCATTGATCGACTTCACCGTCCAGTCGATGATCGTGAGCGTCCGCAGCCCCAGGAAATCGAACTTCACCAGGCCCGCCGCTTCGACGTCGTCCTTGTCGAACTGCGTGACGACGTTGTGCGAGCCCTCTTCGCAGAAGAGCGGCGTGAAATCGGTGAGCATCGAAGGTGCGATGACCACACCACCGGCATGCGTTCCGGCGCTGCGTGTCAGTCCTTCGAGCGAGCGCGCGAGATCGATGAGGTCGCGAACATCCTCCTCGGCCTCGTAGAGCCGGCGTAGCTCCGCCTCGTCCTGCAAGGCCTTGTCGAGCGTGATGCCGAGCTCGAAAGGAATGAGCTTCGCAATCCGATCCACGTAGCCGTAGCTCATGCCCTGCACGCGACCGACATCGCGCACCACCGCCTTGGCCGCCATCGTGCCGTAGGTGATGATCTGTGAAACGCGATCGCGCCCGTACTTGCCGGCGACGTAGTCGATCACGCGATCGCGGCCTTCCATGCAGAAGTCGATGTCGAAGTCCGGCATCGACACGCGCTCCGGATTCAGGAAGCGCTCGAACAGCAGGTCATGCTCGATCGGGTCGAGATCCGTGATGCCGAGGCTCCACGCCACCAGCGAGCCCGCGCCCGAGCCGCGTCCCGGCCCTACCGGAATGCCGTTCTCGCGCGCCCAGCGAATGAAGTCGGCGACGATGAGGAAGTAGCCTGCAAAACCCATGCTGCAGATCGTGTCGAGCTCGGTGGCGAGCCGCTGCTGATAGAACGCGGGATCGCGTCCGGGAGCGACCCTGGTTCCGCCGAGCCTCGCCTGCAGGCCGGCTCCCGCCTGCGTGCGCAGGTAGTCGTTCGTCGTCGTGTCGCGCGGCACCGGGTATTCGGGCAGTTTCGACTCGCCGAGCCTCAGCTCCAGGCTGCAGCGCCGCGCAATCTCGACGGAGTTCTCGAGCGCCTCGGGCAGATCGGCGAACAGCTCGCTCATCTCCGCCGGTGAACGCAGGTACTGCAGCTCGCTGTAGCGGCGGCGCCGCGCAGGATCGGCCAGCAGGCTTCCCTCCTGGATGCAGACGCGCGCTTCGTGTGTCTCGAAATCCTGGCGCGTGAGAAAACGTACATCATTGGTGGCAACAATAGCCGTCGGACAGGTCGCCACCAGGTTGAGCACGGCGTCCAGGTAGTCTTCCTCGTTGGTGCGCCCGAGCCGCTGGATCTCCACGTAGAAGCGGTTACCGAACAGTTCGCGCCAGTGCTCGAGGAAGCGTCGCGCCTCGTCAGGACGGTTGTTCAGGAGCGCGCGTCCGATATCGCCTTCCTGCGCGCC
>DATBIF010000326.1:0-4620 GCA_036557045.1 Steroidobacteraceae bacterium | reverse complement strand
GTTTCAACGCCATCGCCACGGATGGACTGACCAGCGTGGTCGACGTGGCGCGACGCCGCCGCCCGGTGCACCTGGTCAATCCCGACGCGTTGAACGCGCCCCGCTGGGCACACCTGCGCTGACTGGAACGATGGAGACGACCATGGCGCATCCGCCAATCGAGCGTGCTATCGCGCTCTGCGGCACCGACGAGCCCGACGTCCCGGGACGCGTGTTGCATGCAGGGCCGATGGAGGTCGAGTTCGGCAACGGCCAGCTGCGCTACCTCAAGGTCAACGGCGTCGAGGTCTTGCGCAGCATCGGTTTCCTGGTGCGCGACGAGAACTGGGGCACGTACGCCCCGGCGATCAGCGATCTGGCGATCGACCAGCGCGCCGATGGGTTTTCCGTTTCGTTTCACGCGGTGTGCAAACGCCACGACCAGGAGATTGCATACGACGCAGCGATCGAGGGCACGCCCCAGGGCAACCTGACGTTCACCGGAACGGCTGTGCCCAAGACGGAGTTTCTGACCGCCCGCACGGGCTTCGTGGTACTGCATCCGCTGCGCGGCGTCGCAGGCTGCCCCGTCGAGGTGGAGCACGTCGACGGCCGCGTCGAATCGGCCGGGTTTCCCGAGCGGGTGGACCCGGTGCAGCCGGTACTCGACATCCGCGCGTTGACCCATGAGGTGATGCCGGGTCTGAAGGCGACGGTGCGCATGGAAGGTGACACCTTCGAGATGGAAGACCATCGCAACTGGACCGATGCTTCGTTCAAGACGTACGTGCGCCCGCTGAGCCGGCCCTGGCCCTACCGCCTGCCAGCGGGCGAGAAGGTCGAACAGTCCATCCGTGTGACGTTGTCGGGACACGCTGCGGCGAAGCGCGCAGCGGGCGCAACCACAGCCATCGAAGCGAAGCTCGGCGACGCGATGAGCGAAGCAGTGCCGCCGGTGGGATTGGGCATGCCGGCCGAGGAGATCGAGCATTCGCTGCGACGAATCGACCTGCTGAAGCTCGCCGCCCCGCGCTTCCTGATCTGCCATTTCGACCCGCGACGCAAGCACGGCGTCGAAGAGCTCACCGGCTATCGCGAGTTGTGCGGGCAGACCGGTGCCGCCGCCGTGCTGGAAGTCGTAGTCGAAAGCCTCGACGATTACCCGAGCGAGTTGCGTCACCTGGCGGAGCTCGTGAAGCGGTCGGGCATCGAGCTCGCCGCAATTGCCGTGTGTCCGGTCGGCGATCTGAAATCCGTCCTTCCCGGAGGGAAACGTCCCCCAGCGCCGCCGCTACCCGATCTCTACCGGGCCGCGCGGGACGCGTTTCCCGGCGTCAAGCTCGGCGGAGGGATGTTCTCCTTCTTCACCGAGCTCAATCGCAAGCGCGTTCCGGTGGAGCTGCTCGACTTCGTGCACAACACGACCTGTCCCATCGTGCACGCTGCGGATGACCGTTCGGTGATGGAGACGCTGGAGGCGCTGACCTATCAGGTCACGACCGCGCGCTCGTTCATCGGCAGCACGGCATATCGCGTCGGTCCGAGTGCCATCGGCTGCCGCGACAACCCGCACGGCGCGACCTGGACACCGAATCCTGACAACGTTCGCATCTGCCTGACCAAGCTCGACCCGCGCCAGCGCGCGCTCTTCGGCGCGGCCTGGACGCTCGGATACGTCGCCACGCTCGCGCGCTCCAACGTGGATGCCATCGCGCTCGGCGCGGCCACGGGGCCGCTCGGCATCATCTATCGCAAGGCCGAGCACCGGCAGCCCTGGTTCGACGCGCTCGAGACGCCGGCGGTATTCCCGGCGTTTCACGTGGTGAGCCGGCTGACCCGGGCCGCAGGTCGAAAGCTGGTGCACGTCGATTGCTCCGATGGGCAAAAGGTCCAGTGCTTCGCCTGCCGGGGCGAAAAGGGCATCATGCTTTGGCTCGCCAATTTGACCCCGGAAAGGCAAGTCGTGAACGTCGCCGGCCTTCGAGGCACGGCGTTCTCGAGCGTGCTCGACGAGGCGAGTTTCGCCGAGGCGACGACGGACCCGCAGGCATTTCAGGCAACCGCCTCGCCGTTGCAAGGCAATACCATCGAGCTCGACCGCTATGCGGTCGCGTTCGTATCGGTCGACGACTAGGTCCGCTGCCTGGCGTTGCGTCATCGGGCGACGCGAAGGGCGTCACACCGCGCCGTGCGTGGCATGAAGCTGGTCGCCTGGAACGTCGAAAATGCGATGCGCGCCGTCGACGCGCTGCCCGGGATCGTCGAAGGATTCGATTCGCCGGACGTGCTCTGCCTGCAGGAGCTGCGCATCCGTCGGCACGACACGGATGCGGTGCGGACGATCGAGCGCGCGCTGCCGGCGTACCGCTGTCATTACTCTTTGCCGCGGGATCCGCGCAACGTGACGTTCCGGGGCGGCCGGATGTATGGCGTCGCGACCTACACGCGCGGCCGGTGGCGCGCGGAGGTGCCCGATTGGGACCTCGAGGGACGCGTCGTGGTCGTGCGGCGCAAGGGACTCGCCATCGTGAACGTCTACGCGGTCAACGGCATCGCCAAACCGTGGTTCGACGAAGCGGGCCGCGTTGCGGGCGATCGGCACGAGCTCAAACGCCGGTTCCAGGCGAGGGTCCTGGATCTCGGCCGTGACCTCGCACGCTTCGGCGGCGTGATCATGGCCGGCGACTGGAATGTTTCGCGCACGGCACAGGACACGTTTCCGCGACTGCGCACCGAGCCGCCGCATGCGCGAGCCCGGGCGGAGCTCAATGAAGGCCTTGCTGCCGGCGGGTTCGTCGACATCTGGCGCGAGCGCCATCCGGGCGATCGCGCGTACACCTGGTTCAACCGTCGCAGCCGGTCGCTCGACGCCGCGCGCGTGGATTACGTGCTGGTATCGCAGGATCTCGTCGCGCGCGTACGCAGCGCCCGGATCCTCCCGCTCATGCGGTGGAGCGATCACGCGCCAATTTCCCTCGAGCTATTCCAGTGACGAAGTAGTGCGCTGCGTGTTGGCTGCGCGTGATCCAACGGCCAACGTCACGTTTCAGAGCACCGTTGCGATAAGGCTGCCCAACACCGGGATGGCCTCCTTCATGCGCGCTGTCCAGGGATGGCCGTAGTTCATGCGCAGGCAGTTCGTGTATTCGCGCTTCGCCGAGAACATGGGGCCGGGAGCAACGCTGATACCTTCTTCGAGCGCCCCGCGATGGAGGGCGAGGGCGTCGACGGACTTCGGGAGCTCCACCCACAGAAAGTAGCCTCCGCGCGGTCGAGTGACGCGCGTGCCCGCAGGGAAATGCCGCCCGATCGCCTCGGCCATCTGCGCCTGCTGCGAAGCAAACGCCTGGCGCAGAGTGCGCAGATGCCGCTCGTATCCGCCGCTCTTCAGATACGCGGCGATCGCGAGTTGGGGCGGAATGCTGGTCGAGATGCTGCTCATCAGCTTTCGCCGCTCGACTGCCTGCGTGAACCGTCCCGGCGCCGTCCAGCCAACGCGGTACCCGGGCGCGAGGCATTTGGCGAAGGATGAGCAGTGCATGACGATGCCGCTCCGGTCGAATGCCTTTGCGGGCTTCGGACGGTGGCCGTCCAGATACAGCTCGGCGTAGACATCGTCTTCGACGAGCGGGACACCGCGCCGCGCGAGGAGCTGCACCAGCTCGCGCTTCTTCTCCTCCGGCATCGTGCTGCCCAGCGGATTCTGAAAGCTCGTCATGAACCAGCAGGCCTTGACATCGTGCCGCCCCAGTGCCGCATCGAGCTCAGCGAGGACCACGCCGTCGCGCGGATGCGTTGGAATCTCGATTGCGCGCAGTCCCATCGCCTCGATCGCCTGCAGTGCCCCGTAGAACGCGGGTGATTCGACTGCCACCAGGTCGCCCGGTCGCGTCACGACCTGCAGGCACAGGTTCAGCGCCTCGAGCGCGCCCGTCGTGATCACGATGTCCTCGGCCGCAAGGACCACGTCCGATTCCAGGTAGTGCCGTGCGATCTGGCGGCGCAGCTCGTTGCTTCCCAGCGGCAGGCTGTCGACGGTGAGCCATGGGTCGAATCGGCGAGCGGCCGCCGCGAGCAGTCGTCCGATCTTCGGCAGCGGGAAGAGCAGCGGGCTCGGAAAGGGAGAACCCAGCGGGACGAGGCGCCGATCCCGCGTGGCCTCCAGGATCTCGAAGACGAGCTCGTTCACATCGACTGCGACGGTGCGCCGCGATGGGCGCGTGACCTCGGGCTCCGGAGGGAGCGCGCGCAAATGCGCATTGACGTAGTAGCCGGAGCGCGGCCGCGTGCTGATCAGGCCCCGATCCTCGAGCAACCCGTACGCGTGCATCACGGTGGCGGGGCTCATGGTCCGGCTGCGGCACGTGGCGCGAACCGATGGAATGCGCTCGCCAGGGCGGAGAACTCCGCTTCTGATCAGTTGGGCGATCTCCCCGGCGAGCCGCTCGTACAGGGTCATATGGCGCAAGCCTGGTCGCGTTCGTGACGGCGCTGACATTCTCCGCCAATGCTCCACGCCTCTCAAACAGCGTGCAGCGGCACGACGAATCGCGGGGATCGCGTTGGGCAGGCGGCACCGCTGTCGCCGCTCGGGGCGAAGGCGGCTGCGCGCCCATGCATCGGATCAGTACGAGCCGTTGT
>DATBIF010000325.1:0-5192 GCA_036557045.1 Steroidobacteraceae bacterium | reverse complement strand
TGCGTGGTCGAATCCCGCGCGCAGCGTCCAGTTGCCCGTCGGGACTTTGAACAAGAAACCGTCGCCAGCGCTTTGCGCGTGCGACGGTCGTGCGATCGTAGTTATCGCGGTTGCGGTAAGCAGCAGTGATCTGCGATTCATGACCAACCTCGCCTGTGGCCGCTACTCTTACCTACGCACGGGGAGCCCCGGGCGTCAACCACCCTCGATGGGGGATTATGTCGTATTGCTCGCAGAAGCCACTCGGCCATATAGATTACCGCCATGGCAATTCTCGGCCTCCGCACAGTCATCTATAAGGTCCCGGATCTTCAGCGCGCTAAGCAATGGTACAGCACCGCCTTCGGCGTCCAGCCGTACTTCGATCAGCCGTTCTATGTCGGATTCAACATCGGGGGCTTTGAGCTCGGCCTCGATCCGGATACGAAGGGCAGCAAGGCTGGGCCGGGCGGCAGCGTGGCGTACTGGGGCGTGCCGAACATCGACAAGGGCGTGGAGCAATTCATCCGGTCTGGCGGAGTCCTCAAGTCGCCGGTGCAGGACGTCGGCGAGGGCATTCGCGTCGCCACGGTCGCCGATCCGTTCGGCAATCTCATCGGTCTGATCGAGAACCCGCACTTCGGAAAGGCATAAAACGAGTCGGTATCGGCCCCTCCTGCTCGCTCTCCTTCTTGGATGCGCGCCATCCATCAGAGCAGGAGGCTCCCAGCCGGTCGTCACTGAACGCCTCTACTTTGGCCGCAACATCGACGACACGCTCGGTGTGACGGATTCGCTCTGGGCGGTGTTTGTGCATGACGTGGTCAGCCCCCGTTTGCCCGCCGGGTTCACGTTCTGGACTGCACAGGGTGCGTGGCAAGATTCCACCGGCCGCCAGACGCGCGAGCCGGGTTTCGTCCTCGAAGTCGTACATCCGACTCACGCGGTGGCCGACTCCGCGATCACCGCGATCATCGCCGAGTACAAGCGCCGGTTTCAGCAGCAGTCGGTGCTCCGCGTCGTGACTGCCGGGCGCGCCAGCTTCTGATTCAATGCCTACACCGATTTGTCATGCCGCTGTTGGTCTCGCGATTGGAGCTTGGACCGCTCCGGCGCCTCGGCCAACTACTCGCGTCTGCGCCCTGGCCGCGGCGTGCGCTGCGCTTCCCGACATCGATGTGTTATGGTCAGCCGGCCTGCCTGAATCGTCGCCATTCGCGCATCGCGCGCTTACGCACTCGCTCGCATTCGCCGTCGTTGCAACGATCCTCGTCACGAGCGTCGTGTTTCGCCACGACCGCGCGCGCCTCGCGGTCACGCTCGGCCTTGGCTTGCTCTCGCACAGCTGCCTCGACGCGTTGACGACATACTCTCTCGGCATCGCATTCTTTGCGCCTTTTTCCGAGCAGCGGTTTCGATTTCGGTGGACGCCGCTTGGGCGGCCCGATGGGATGATCCTCCGTCAACTCGCGGTCGAATCCGTGTTCGTTCTTCTGCCCGCGGTCCTGCTTTTCTGGCTCGGTTGGCGCCTTCGTCGTCAAAGCGCGGTCTCCGCCCCCAGCTCGTGAGGATCATTCTTATTCGCCATGGCAGGCCCGCCTGGGACTTTCGGACACCGATTTGCGGGTACGCCTTTGGCGATTGGCGGCGAGGAGAGGATGCAGCACCGCTCGATCCCCACTCTCGGCCGGATCTCGCGCTCGAGCAGTTGATCCGATCGGCGGCGTGTGTGTTTGCCAGTCCGTTGCGACGATCGCGCGAATCCGCAGTGCTGCTCGCGCCCAGGGCCGCTGCGGTTATCGCTGCCGAGTTTCGGGAGGCAGACCTGCCCTTCGCCTTTCGCTCGGGCCTGCGGCTTCGCCCGAAGCTATGGGGATTGCTCGCGCGGTCCGCATGGTTCTGCGGCTGGTCTACGGGTGTAGACAGTCTCAGCGTGGTGCGTGAACGTGCGGCGAACGCTGCGACGCTGCTTCGAGAGCGCGCCGCCCGCGACGACACTGTCGCGCTCGTAGGGCATGGGATGATGAACATCCTGATTGCGCGAGAGCTGCGTACCACTGGGTGGCGTGGGCCGAGGATGCCTTCGCGCCGGCATTGGGGCTTTGGGATATATGAGCGCGGCGGATCTAAGCCGTCAGTGTAATGACGCGATCGGCGTGCGCTCGCGCGAACTCGGCGTCGTGCGTCGACACGAGTAGGCCGCGGCCCTGTTGACATAGCCGGCGGAGCGTCGCGCCGAGCACGCTGCGGCGCGCCGGATCGAGTGCCGCGGTCGGTTCGTCCATCAGCAACAACGGAGGGTCCGGTGCCAGCGCGCGGGCGATTGCCACGCGTTGCGCCTCGCCGCCCGAGAGTTGACGCGGCCACGCGACCGCGCGCGCTCCGACATCCAGCTCCGCGAGCAGCGCCGTAGCGATCGTCTCCGCTTCGGCGCGCGTTTTGCCGAGCACGTGCCGCAGCGCCAGGGTCACGTTGTCGAGCGCCGTCAGATGCTCGAACAGCGCGTGCGCCTGGAACACGAATCCGACCCTTCGCCGCAGCGCTACGAGTCGGGACTCCTGTGGCACCGGCCCAGGCGAGAGCGCGAAGCCGTCCACGACAATTTCCCCGGAGTCGAACGGCAGCAGCGCAGCGACCGCCCGTAGTGCCGTCGTCTTGCCCACGCCCGAAGGGCCCATGAGCGCGACCAGCTCACCTCGGGCGACCTCCAGCGACAGCGCGCGCAGCACATCGCGACCGTCGAAGCGCACGGAGAGCTGATCGATCCGCAGCAGCGCGCTCATGGTGCTTTCCAGCGGCGCTCCAGGCGCCGCGCAAGTCGCGAGAGCGGCAGTGACATCGCGAGATACACGATCGCGCACAGCGCTCCGGGGACGACCCAACTTCCGATGTTCGTCGCGTAAATCGCAGTCTGCTTGGTGAGCTCGACGACGGTGATGACCGAGACGAGCGCGGAATCCTTGAGCAGGGCGACGAAGTCGTTGGTCATCGGGGCGAGGGCATAGCGCAGCGCTTGTGGGCCGCGGATCAGGCGCAGAATCTGGAGCTCGGAGAATCCCAGCGTGCGTCCGGCTTCGAGCTGGATGCGCGGCACGGCTTCGAGCGCACCACGGTAGATCTCAGCCTCGTAGGCCGCGTAGTTCAGCCCCAGCGCGAGGATGGCGGCAATGAAGGCAGGGAGGCGAACCACGCCCGCCAGGCCATAGTAGATCACGAACAGCTGCAAGAGGAGCGGCGTGCCGCGAATGATCTCGATGTAGAGCGTGGTCGCGACGCGTAGTACGGAGCGTCCATAGACCCGTCCCGACGCCAGCGCGAGGCCGGCGATCACGGCAAGGGTCATCGACAGGATCGACACCAGCAGCGTCACGACCGCGGCTCGTGCGAGCGAGGGCACATACGCGAGCACCTGATTCGAGGTCGCCGTTCGCGCCGCCTGCGCTGCCATCCCGCCTCGCAGCACGCGCTCGAAGAAGGCGCCCTGACTGTCGTCCCACACATTCCAACGCCGGAAGATCTGCTCGAGCGATCCGTCGCGCATCGCTTCGCGCAATACGCGATCGACGGAATCGCGCAACGCGCTGTTCGCTTGCGCGAGAACACCGACGTAATGCCCGATTGCAACCGGCTGCGCGAGGATGACGAAGCCGGTCCCGCCGCGCCGTCGCAGCGCCCGTTGCGCGATAATGTGATCGAGCAGCACCGCGTCTACCCGGCCCGCCACAAGATCGGAATACGGATGCACGTCATCATCGTAGGAGATCGCGATCAGGCCGGTCGAGTCCCGCGCGCCGAGCAGCATGTCGTACGCGATTGTCGAGCCGAGCGTCGCGACGTGGCGGCCGCGCAGATCAGTCAGCCCGAGGATCCGGCTCGCGTCCTCCGGCCGGACGGCCAGCACCTCGCGAAACTCGAAGTAGGGCAGGGTGACGGCGTGGCGCGCGCGCCGTGCGGGGGTGTCCTCGACGCCCGAGAGGCCGATCGCGAAGTCGCCGCGCTCGACCGACTGATCGATGTTGGACCACTGGACCTGCAGGAATTGCGCGCTCCGGCGGCCCAGCCCGCGCGCGATGCGCGCGGCGACTTCGACGTCGAATCCACGGACTCTCGAGGGATCGGCGGGATCTGCTTCGACGAACGGGGCGCCGCCTTCGGCGTCACCGCCCCATACCAGGACCTGCGTCGGGTGCTGAACTGCCGCGAGGCAGAGCGCGAACGCTGCGATCACGCCGCGAGGGCGACCGCGTACAACCAGCGCCGCGCTTCGACGTCGCCCGCCCAGAGCGCCGGGCCGACGGGAGAACCGAGATAGATGAGCGTGCCTTTGCCCACCTTGCGGCGGAACGCGACGGGCACGTCTCCCGCTCGCGCGATGATCTCACCCGGCTGATCGGCCGGCACCACGACTCGGCTGAAATCGCGGATCCGCGTGCGACGTGGCCAGGTGAATTCGATGTAGGGGATACGCGCCGACGTCGAACTGGCCCACAGATCCGCCCATAGATCCACTCGCCCCGCGATGTGCACATCCAATCTCTCGCGAAGCCAGTGCTGGTGTTCACGGAACGTACCAGGACCGGCGAATCCCGCGCCCGTTTCCATCAGGACGGTGGTTCCCTCCTCGTAGAGAGCCCATTTGAGATCGTCGACCATGTCGGGGAACAGCGACATGCAGTACGGCGCAATCAGGAGCGCGAGTCGCGTACGAGGATCCGGGCGGATTCGCCATTCGTCGGGAAGGGCAGACCAGTATCCGCGCATGGACTCCGAATCGTAGGTGTTTGGGTCAGAATACACGGTGTACCACGGACGCCCTTGCTGCGTCAGGGGCCCGGGGGGCCCGCCCGCCGCTGGTTTGGGAGTCGTCGCCAGCCCCGTCAAGCTCGCAGCGCCTGCTGTGTACCCGAGGAACTCGCGCCGGGTGAGATCCATTAGAGCCTCCCCGAAATCAGGCGGTCCATGGCCTGACTGGTGTCGTAAAACTGCTGATCGACCGCGAACCGATACCGCGACTCCATTTCCGCAATCAGCCAGCCGTCGTAACCAACCTTGCTCATCGCTGCGCGGATCGCCGGCCAGTTGTTGTCGCCGAGAAAGAGGTTCGTGTACACACTCTGATCGCCGCAGCGGCCGCGGTGCTTGAGGACGTCTTTCAGATGAATGCGCGTGATCCGCGGCCCATGAATTTCAATCCACTGCTCGGCGAAGCCGGT
>DATBIF010000324.1:0-3455 GCA_036557045.1 Steroidobacteraceae bacterium | reverse complement strand
CGGCGGCGTCACGATGCTGTACGTGGCGGCGGCGCTCTTTGGCTTTTCGTTCGGCGGCCATCGACCGATGGGGCAGTTCTTCCACACGCGCTATTTCGGCCTGCGCTCGTTCACGACCGTATTCGCGGTACAGATGGCGCTCATGGCGCTGCTGTTCGGCCTCGCGGCTCCGGTCACCGGGCGGATTCGTGAAGCGACGGGCTCCTATGACGTGCTCATCTGGGCGACGGTGATCGGTCTCGTCATCGCAGCCCTGATCTACCTGTGCCTGGGTCCGTATCGTTACGCGAAGCACATCGGCGCCGTTCCACCATTGCAAGCCAGGGATCAGGCGGGAAAGCCGATCGAAGCGGCAGAGGTGGCCATCAAGGCAATCGTGGCCGGAAGCAAGGGTCGCTCGTTCATGCCGCACCCCTGAGTTGCGCTAGTCATTGATGAAAACGCGCCGTCCCTGGAACTCGAGCTCGTGAACAGGTGTGCGATACAGGCGTGAAAGGTGCATCGCATCGAGCACCTCAGCCACCGGACCGAAGTTCCAGCTGCCATCGCCGTAGAGGAGCAGCGCTGCGTCGGCAAAGCGCGCCGCCAGAGTCGCGTCGTGCAGGCTGGCGATGACGCTGCGCCCGCTGTCGGCGAGCCTCCGGAAGCACTTCAGCACTTCGATCTGGTGGTGCGGGTCGAGATGGTTGGTGGCCTCATCGAGCAGGTATACGCCCGGGTCCTGCGTGAGGACGGTGGCGACCGCGAGACGCCGGCGCTCGCCGCCCGAGAGCGTATCGATGGCGCGACTCTCGAGCGCACCGAGATCGACCTCGCGCAGCGCTGCACGCGCGATCGTGGCGTCCGCTTCGCTCTCCCATTGCCAGAAGTCGAGATGTGGGTGACGGCCGATCAGCGCGGTTTCCAGAACGGTGGATGGAAATGGATCTTCGCTCGATTGAGCGAGGAGACCGAGCGAGCGGGCCAGCTCGCGGCGCGGCCAGTCGCCGATATCGCGGTCGCCGAGACGCACGCTGCCCGCAGCCGGCGCGCGCAAGCCGGCGAGGGTATGGAGCGTCAGGGTCTTGCCGACGCCGTTCTCGCCGAGAATCGCGATCAACTCACCCGGCGCGGCGCAGAACTCCAAGTCGCGCACCAGGCGCCGGCCCGCGACGTCGATGCACAGGCCCGACACCGTCAACGTCAGTGCACGAGCGGCGGCAGGGTGCGCGCTCACCGAGGGATCCAGTTGATCTCTGTGGCGGTCTTCGGTCCGATCACGACGTGGCGCAGGCTGTCGGGCATCTCCCACTCGGTCGGACCCAGCATGCGTCGACCGGCCATGATCTCCGCGTCCTCCTGCGGGAACAGCGGGCTGCGGTTCGGCTCCGCGTAGCCATCCGGGAAGCTCGGCTCATCGCTCGTGGGATCGTATTTGTCCGTGGCGCCCACCGTGTGCAGGAACTCGTGTGCAATGACGATGTTGTTGTTCGCGGTCATGGACGAGTCCGCGAACGCGTAGACCACGCCGAGCAAACCCTTCTGCAGGCCGAGCGAGTGGGGCACCGAGGTCGTGAGCTGCGGATCGTGGTAGAGCACGAAGATGTCGATGTCCGGGGGCGCCCGGGTTTCCGAGCTGGTCGCGCGCCAGGCCCAGTAACGCAGGTGCAGGCTCCAGAACGCACGCGTGAGAAGTCCGGCGCCGGGATTCAGCTGTGGTGGCTTGTCGTGCACCTCGCTGTACAGGCGTACGCGCGCGGGCTGCGAGAGTGGCAAGGCGTAGCGCTGGCCCTGCTCGTTCAGGAAGGTTCCGATGGGCGCAAAGCTGTCTTCACTCAACGAGTCGATGTAGCGTCGCGTCGCATCGCTACCGTCGGCGCTGATCGGATGGATTGCAACCCAGAGCGGCTTGTCCCAATCGGTGCTGCGCACGCGCGCGAGCCACGTGCCCAAGGCGACACACACCAGGATCAGCAGCAGGACCGTGATGCGGATGGTGCGGAACAACGGCCGTCAGTCCGCAGCGCTGGCGTCGACGTCGAGAACCTCACCGTCGGCAGCGCTGACGATGACCATCATCGGGCGGCAACAGACGCTGCAATCCTCGATGTACGACTGCTCGGGCTCGCTTGCGTCGATGACGAGCTCGATCTGCTCGCCGCAGTGCGGGCACTGAACCGTGCGCGTGTCGATGAGCGAGGGCATCAGGGCTGGAGCCGCGTCGCCTGCCACGGGGTCGCAGCGAACGAATGCTCGTCCTTCATCTCGAGGCTGCGCTCCCAGCGTGCGCGGTCGTGAATGCGGTGCTCGCCTTGCACCCAGAGCTCGACGGCGTCCGCCCACAGTCGATAGCCGCCCCAGTGTGGCGGGCGCGGCAGCTGCGCGACGTGATCGCCGGCCGAATCTTGCAGCGCATCCGGGGCGCCTAATTTCCGGCTCGCGCGGCGCACCGCTTCCACCAGTGCGGCCCGCGACTCGATGGGCTCGCTCTGCCGGCTCGCCCATGCGCCGAGCTGTCGTTGCCAGGCGCGCGTGGCGAAGTACTCATCGCTCTCCTGCGCCGTGGCCTTCACGATCGGCCCCTCGATGCGGAGCTGGCGTTGCAGCGTGTCCCAGTGCAGGACCGCAGCGCCGCGCGGGCGCGCTTCGATCTCCCGGCCCTTGCGGGAATGGTAGTTCGTATAGAAGAGAATGAAGCCCGGGTCGGCGACGATCGACTTGCAGAGCACGACACGCGCGGATGGGCGGCCTTGTGCATCCACGGTCGCGAGCACCATCGCGTCCGGATTGGGGAGCGCGCGCCGTTGCCATGCTTCCCTCAGCCAGGCAGCGGCCAGCGGCATCGGGTCATCCGGCAGCGGATCGGGAAGCATCTGCACGGATGCGCTCATGCGCGACATACTAGGGGAACTTGGCACCGGTTTCATGGGTGCGATCGTTCCGGGGAGCGCGCTTTGCCGACGACGCAGGTCAATGGCGTCGACATCTTTTTCGACGTGCACGGCGAGGGCGAGCCGCTGGTGATGCTGCACGGGCTCGGCTCGAGCAGCCAGGACTGGGAGCATCAGGTGCCGGCGTTCGCTGCTCACTATCGCGTGATGACGCCGGACCTGCGCGGCTTTGGCCGCAGTGGCAAACCACGCGGACCGTACTCGATCGCGCAGTATTCGGCGGATGTGCGCTCGCTCCTCAACGTGCTCGATATCCGGCGTTGTCATCTGCTCGGCCTCTCGATGGGTGGGGCGATCGCGTTCCAGATCGCGCTCGATGACCCGAGCCGGCTCGCCAGCCTCATCATCGTCAACAGCTCACCGAGCTTCGAGCTGAGTAACTGGCGGCGCCGGCTCATGGCCTGGACGCGCCTGCTGCTGCCGCACGTGTTCGGGATGCGCGGACTCAGTCACTACGTGGTCTCGCACCTCTTTCCAAAACCGGAACAGCACGAGCTGCGCGCCCGGTTGATCGCGCGGGGCAGC
>DATBIF010000323.1:0-3467 GCA_036557045.1 Steroidobacteraceae bacterium | reverse complement strand
GGTCCGACCAGGCGACGAGCCGCGCGCTGCGGCGCGACCTCGCGAGCCACCCCGATGAATTCCCGCAAGACGTTGTGGAGCTGATGGACTTCATGTCGGACGAGCCGCGCCAGAGCGTACGCGCCGTTCCCGGCAAGGGCGCGAATGTCCCGGTATGGATTCTGGGATCCAGCCTGTTCGGTGCGCGGCTTGCGGCGATGCTGGGCCTGCCCTATGCCTTCGCGTCCCACTTTGCCCCGGCGCAGATGATGCAGGCGATCGCCCTCTACCGCGCCGAATTCAAGCCTTCGGCGCAGCTGGCACGACCCTACGTCATGCTGGGCTTCAACGTGTTCGCCGCGGAGAGCGACGATCAAGCAAGCGTGCTGGCGACATCGATGCAGCAGGCCTTCGTCAACCTGCGCACCGGCCGGCCCTCGAAGCTCCCCCCGCCGATTCCCGGCTACCTCGAGAGCCTGCCGGCGCAAGCGCGGGCGATGCTCGACGACGTGCTCTCATGCAGCGCCGTGGGCTCGCCAGGCACCGTGCGCGAGGCGCTGCACGCTTTCGTGGCACGAACAGGTGCCGACGAGCTGATGATCGCATCTCAGATCTTCGACCACCGCGCCCGAATGCAGTCCTACGAGATCGCGGCGCGCGCGGCTCAGCCCGGCGAGCTTGGTTTTCCATAGTTCCCTGGGGTGTGCCATAACCTGCCGGTTCGCTTCGGTGGCGAGCTCGCACTCCCGGGCGTCGCTTCCGGCGATGGCCTCGGCAAGGCGCGTCGCCTGCTCGCTGTCCCGAACCAGCAGATCCGTCATCGCGAAGTGCTCTCGCATCTCGAACACCGGTGCGCCGCGCCCGGGGAAGCTCGACATGTGATAGATCGGCGCGAGTGAGATCGGCGCGAGTGGCACGCTTGAAGCGGCAAGGGGCACCGCGACGACAGATCGAAGATCATGATGTCGTCCACGCAGACGAGCTCTGCGCGTCCGGCTCATGATGGCGTTCACTCGGGCGCGATGCCGATATCCTTCACCAGCTCGGCAAATCGATCCACATCCTGTGCAACGATCCGGCTCATCGCCGCGGGCGAGCTGCCGACCGGGATGAGGCCCGCAGCACGCAGCTTTTGAGCAACGTCCGGCGATTGCAGCGCGCGCCGCAGCTCCTCGTTCAGGCGATCGACGATCGCGACCGGCGTGCCGGCAGGCGCCGAAAGCGCGAAGTACGTGGGAACGAGCGGCTGGCTGGCAAGCCCGGCCTCCTTCATCGTCGGTACGTCGGGAAGCAGCGCCAGCCGCGCGTCGCTGCCCACCGCGAGCGCGCGTACGCGCCCGTTCCTGATGAACCCGAGCAGCGAGGGCGGCGAGGCGATGGTGAGGTCGACCTGCCCCGCGACCACCGCCGCAACCGCGGGCGGTGCGCCCTTGTACGGGATGTGCTGCAAGGCGACGCCTTCGGCGCGCGCCAGTGCCTCGATGTTCAGCTGCGCCATGCTGCCCACGCCGTAGCTGCCGTACCGCAGCGCACCAGGCTTCGAGCGGGCCAGCGCGACCAGTTCCGCGAGGCTCTTCACCGGAAGCGCCGACGACACCACCAGCACGTAGGGACCCTCGGTGGCGATGCCGATGTGGGCGAAGTCCTTCCGGGAATCGTACGGCAGCTTGGCATACAGGCTTGGGTTGATCCCCAGAGCCCCGCGATCGGTCATGAGGATCGTGTAGCCGTCCGGTGCGGCCTTGGCCACGGCGTCCGTCCCGATCAGGCCGTTGGCGCCCGGCTTGTTCTCGACGATGACAGGTTGTCCCAACCGCTCGCCCATCTTCTGCGCCAGCATGCGCGCAGTCGTGTCCGCGCCGCCTCCGGGCGGAAACGGCACGACGAGCCGTATCGGGCGATCGGGATAGGACCCGGCCTGAGCGTGAACGGACAGGGCGGGAAACGTGACCGCAAGTCCGAGAAGGCAGCAAGCGATCGACTGCGTCAGCTTCATGGCGATCTCCAAGATGGCGACAGCCCGCGGAACACGCAGGTCGCTCGCGGGACCGGCGCACCTCGTCGCTACAGGTCAGGTGCGCCGAGTGCGATTGAAACGCGGCGCGGGATCGCCGTCCAATACCGTTGTCTTAGCTCAGCCCTAAGCGTTTCGTTGCGATCGCCTAGTCGGTGCTGGCCAGAGGATGAGCCAGCGGGCCGAGCGTCGCAGCGAGCTCGTGGAGCGACTCGCGGACGAGCGCGCGCAGCGCCACCGCGTTGCGAGGGCAAGCGTTTCCCGCGCGCACCGCCAGGTACAGGCATCGCCGAAGTGCGGGCGCAGTCACTCGACGCGCAAGCAGGCGCCCGTCACGAACTTCGGAGAGCACCGCGCCGTAGGGCAGAACGCCCGATCCGACACCGCGCAGGATGAGACTTTTCATGGCGGGAACGGACCGCACCTCGAAAGCGATGTTGGGTTGAGCGCCGATGGCCCGCGCTGCGCGCGTCACGTGGTTGCGCACGGAGTCGCCCTGCTCGGGAAGTATCAGCACTTCCTCGATGACATCCGCGAACGGGATCGATTCGCCGGCCCCGGCAACCGGCAGCGTCACGAACACGAGATCCTCTTCCAGCAGCGCGGTGCGCTCGACCTGCGGCACATCCGGCATGTCGTACCCGAGCGCCATGTCGAGCTCGCCGCGCAAGAGCGTGTCCGCGAGAACGTGGCTCATGCCTTCGGAGAGACTCAGGAAGACGTGCGGCAGGCGCTCACGCGCCATGACAGCGATCTCCGCCCCGAGCACGAGCATCAGCGCCGGCGTCAGCCCCAGCCGGACCGATTCGCTTTCGTTGCCGGCTGCGGCGATGACTTCGCGGCGCGAGTCCTCCACGAGACCCAGGATGGCGACGGCACGCTGGTGAAGCACTGCACCGGCCGGAGTAGGGTCGACGCCGCGGGAATGGCGAACCAGCAGCGCAACCCCGAGATCCTCCTCCAGCTGCCGGATCTGCATGCCCAGTGCCGGCTGCGCAACGTGCAGCTCGCTGGCGGCGCGGGTCATGTTGCCGACCTCGATCACCTTGGCAAAATACCTGAGCTGGCGCAGGTTCATGACGGTTGCGGAACGTGGTGCGAAAGCTGTTTACGCCTTCGTCCCCGACCGCAATCAAGGATTGCGCGGCACGTCCATCGAATCGCCGTGGTGGCAATACGCGCCGTCGTCGGACACGTCGAGCGATTTGACGCCCGCCTGCATGAGCTGCTCGGCGTACTCCGACCAGGTCATGTTCGGGTCCGGCGGCTGCCGGTTGGCTTCGGGCAGTATCCGCGGCAAGCCGCGGATGGCATTCGCGGCGTTGTCGTTCCAGGCCCGTTCGCCGCCGAGGTGCACGCCGTCGTAGATCGCCCGCTCGTCGAGCGTCGACACCAGGCTTTCCTTCATCGCGATGACGAGCAGGCGGTCCGCCTGCTCGCGCGTGCATTTCTGGGTCCAGTATAGGTAGTCGTG
>DATBIF010000322.1:0-4144 GCA_036557045.1 Steroidobacteraceae bacterium | reverse complement strand
ATGAGACTCGGGTTAGATTCCTCCGCGCGGCCACTGGAATCATGGGCGGAAGTGTGCGCAAATGCCGCCGCCTCGAGGGAGATACGCATGAACCCTGAGTTCATCGAAAAGAACCAGATCGTCGAGCGCTATCTGTCCGGGAAACTCCCCTACAAGGGTCGGCAGGATTTCGAGCGGTACTGTCGGGAAAATCCCGAGCTGCTCGAGCAGATCAAACTCGGCGAGTACGTGCACGCAGGCATGCGACTGCTGGAGGTGAGCGGGCAGAGCACCGGCATCCATGAGGTCAAGCCGGTCTGGTGGCAACGCCGCGAGTACTTCAACGGCCTGCTCGCGCTCTGTGGCTGCCTTCTCCTCGGTCTCTGGGTGCTGGGCGCCTACTTCGCCGATCGCGGGCACCAGATCGCGAAGCTGCAGCAGAAGATGGAAGCCGGTCCGCTGAAAGCACCCGCCAGCACGCGCACCATCACGGTCCAGCCCGATCGCACGGGCCCGGGACGAGCCGCCCTCACGCTGCAGCTCAGGGAATTCCCGCAACTGATCGAGTTGCACGTGGATCTCTCCTACGCACGACTGAACGTGTTTCGCGTCACCGTCGACAAGAAGAACCAGGCGCGCGCCGGGTCGATCTACAACGTGCTCAAGGATTCAAACGGCGAAGTGCGCTTCGCGTTCAATACTTCGGCACTGACACCGGGTGACTACGCGGTTGCAATTGAAGGGGTCGGCGCCAAGGGAAATCGCATTGGCGTCGCCTGGTTTACGCTCCACGTGGTCGAATAACGCGGCACTAGGTCTGCCGCAGCGTCGCAATCGGCGGATGATTGACCACGGAGCGGGTCGCCAGGGTCCCGCTGATCCCGACCAGCAGCACGCCGAGCGCGACACCGAGCGCCCATACCCATGGATCGAGCGCGTACTGCAGATTGAACAGGCGCGTGGCCAGGAAGTAGCCGGCCAGCGTCGCTCCGAGCGCGGCCAGTAGTCCTGCGAGCAAGCCGAGCGCCGTGAATTCCGCCGCGACCCCTATCAAGACCGTGCGACGGCTCGCCCCCAGCGTACGCAGCATCGCGCTTTCGTAGCGACGCTCATCGCGCGTAGCCTGGATCGCCGCGAGCAATACCGTGATGCCCGCGACCAGCGTGAACAGGAACACGTATTGCACGGCGAGCGATGCCTTGTCGCCCACGTCACGGATCTGCTTGAGCAGCGCATCGATGTCGAAGATGGACACGCTGGGAAACCGGCGCACGAGGTTTGCGAGCGAGCGACGCTGCTCGGGATTCAGATACACGCTCGTCATGTACGTCCCGGCGGCGCCGGTAAGCACACCGGGCGGCAGGACCAGGAAGAAGTTGGGCTGGAAGCTGTCCCATTGCACCTTGCGGATGCTCGCAACGGTCGTCTCGAGCCGCTCGCCGGCGACATCGAACGTGAGATGGTCCCCGAGCTTGAGACCGAGATCCTCCTGGTACTCCGTCGCGACAGAGATCAGTGGCTTGCCCTCATCACGCGCGCTCCACCAGCGCCCGGCAACGATCTTGTTGTCGCTCTGCGGCTCGGACGCCCAGGTGAGGTTTTGCTCGCGTTCTGCGAAGCCCTGGCCGCGATCGGTGGCGAACTTGAGATCGCTGGTCGCCTTGCCGTTGATCTCGGTGAGCCGGGCTCGAATCATTGGAAACATCCGCGGCCGCTGCGCGCCCTGGGCGACGAAGAAATCCTGCACCGCCGCCCGATCGTCCGGGCGAATGTTGATCAGGAAGTGGTTGGGCGCATTCGGCGGCAGGCTGGCGCGCCAATCTTCGAGCAGGTCATTGCGCACTACCGCGAGCAGCAGCAAGACCATCAGCCCGAGACCGAAGGCGACGACCTGCACGATGCTCTCACGGCCGCGGCGCGCGATGTTCGCGAATCCATAACGCCAGGCGATGCCAACCGCACCGCGCAGACGAGTGAACCCGCGCACCAGCAGCCAGCCGGCCAGCAGCAACGCGGCGAGTGTCGCGGCCGTACCGAGCGCCACCCAGAACACCAGCTCGAAATCCTGGATCAACCAGAACAACATGGCGAGGAGCGCCGCTATCGCCAGGCCAGACGTGAGGCCGTACGCCAGGGGCGGCGGCTCGACGTTGTGCCTCAGGACGCGCAGCGGCGGCACGACCCGCAGCTGGAGCAAGGGCGGCAGCGCAAACCCCGTCAGCACCGCAACCGCCGTCACCAGGCCGAGATATGCGGAGTGCACAGCAGGCGCGGGCAACTCACCGACGATCAGATCGCGCAGGATCCCGGCGAGTCCCTCCTGCGCGAGAAATCCGATCAGCGTGCCGATGACGGCGCAGACCAAGGCCAGCGTCACGAGCTCGAGAACGCTGATCGTCAGGATGAAGCGCTGGCTCGCCCCGAGACACTTCATCAGCGCGACCGTGTCGAGGTGCCGGCGCGCGTAACGACGCGCTGCCATGGCCACAGCCACCGCCGCAAGCAATACGCTCACCAGTCCCGCGAGATTCAGGAACCGCCCCGCCCGGTCCATCGACGAGCGGATCTGCGGACTCGCCTCGGCGATGTCGAGCAAGCGCTCGCCTGGTTTGCGCTCGCCTTCGAGCCACGTCTTGTAGGTCTCGACCTGTGAGCGATTGCCGGCGAAGAGGACCGCATAGGTGAGACGGCTTCCGGGCTGCACGAGCTGCGTCGCCGGGATGTCCTCGATGTTGATCAGCGCATTCGGGGCAAGCTCCGCGAAAGTCGAGCCCTGATCCGGGCGATAGTCGAGCACATGACTGACGCGCAGGCTCGCGGCCCCGATATTGAGCCTGCTGCCCACCGCTGCGTTGAGCGTGGCCAGCAAGCGTGCGTCAGCCCAGATTTCACCGCGCCCAGGTATCGCATGAGTCGTGTAGGCCGGGCCGAACGGCTGGTCGGAGATTCGCACCGTTCCCCGCAGCGGATAGGCAGCATCGACGGCCCGGAGCGACGTCAGCTGACTCTTTTCCCCGGAGAAGACCACGCTCACCAGCGAGAGAACGTTCGAGGTACGCAGGCCCTGGCGGCGCGCCTCGGTGGCGTACTGGTCGGAGACCGGACGGCTGGACTGCAAACGCAGATCCGCAGCCAGCACCTCTGCCGCCTGGGTCGCGACCGCGATGCTCACTCGATTGGTGAAGAAGCCCACGGCAGTCAGCGCCGCCACGCCCACGATCACCGCGAGCAGCAGCACATTGAGCTCGCCCGATTTCCAATCGCGCGCCAGTGTCCTCAAGGCAAATCGCAGTGCGCCCATGACTCAGACAATCCGCCCCGCGTCCAAATGGATCACCCGCTGACAACGTGCCGCCAGAGACTTGTCGTGCGTGACGAGAACCAGCGTCGTCCCAGACGCAGCATTGAGATCGAACAGCAGATCGATGACGCGCTCGCCGGTTGCGGTGTCGAGGTTCCCTGTCGGTTCGTCCGCGAACAGCACCGCCGGCCGCGTCACGAAGGCGCGCGCGATCGCCACGCGCTGCTGCTCGCCGCCCGACAGCTGGTTCGGGTAGTGGCCCTTGCGAGCTTCCAGTCCGACTTTCTCCAGCACCTCGAGTGCGGCGGAACGCGCGTCTTTGTGGCCGGCAAGCTCGAGCGGCAACATAACGTTTTCCAGCGCGGTGAGAGAGGGCACGAGATGGAAGGACTGGAACACAAATCCAACATGTCGCGCTCGCAGGGCAGCGCGGCCGTCTTCATCCAGTTGCGTCAGCTCGGCGCCATTCAGCCAGATCTTGCCGCCGCTTGGTTCATCGAGGCCGGCCAACAATGCAAGCAGTGTGGATTTGCCGGCGCCGGAAGCGCCGACGACCGCCACTGATTCGCCGGCAGCGATCTGCAGGTTGATGTGGCTGAGAATGGTCAGTGGGCCTTCGGGGCTGCTAACCTGCTTGTCAACGTTTTCGGCTCTCAATACGGACTGCGTGCTCATGCTTCGATGCTTGCGTTTCGTCCTGTTGTTCCTCGCGCTGACGCTGCCCGCGGGCTACGCTGCATCGGCGCCGAACATCCTCGTGTTCGGGGACAGTATCAGCGCCGCCTATGGCATGCGCGTCGAGGAAGGCTGGGTTTCGCTGCTACAGAAGAAACTGACCGCACAAGGGTACGGATACCATGTCGT
>DATBIF010000321.1:0-16011 GCA_036557045.1 Steroidobacteraceae bacterium | reverse complement strand
TTACGTTCGCGGGCGCGGCATCGTGCTCAACGAGCCCTCGGTGGTCGCGGTCCAGGACGAACCGACGCGCGGCGGCAAGGTCATCGTCGCGGTCGGCGCGGAAGCGAAGAACATGCTGGGCCGCACGCCCGGTCACATCACCGCCGTGCGCCCGATGAAGGACGGCGTGATCGCCGATTTCACCTACACCGAGAAGATGCTGCAGTACTTCATCAAGAAGGTGCATGGCAATCGTCTCCTGAACCCGAGCCCGCGCGTGCTGGTGTGCGTGCCCTTTGGTTCCACCCAGGTCGAGAAGCGCGCGATCAAGGAGAGCGCCGAAGGCGCCGGCGCACGCAGTGTCGACACCGTGTACGAGCCGATGGCCGCGGCGGTCGGCGCCGGACTTCCGGTGCACGAGGCGCGCGGCTCGATGGTGCTCGACGTCGGCGGCGGCACGTCCGAAGTCGCCGTGATCTCCCTCAACGGCATCGTGTATGCCTCCTCGGTGCGCATCGGCGGCGATCGCTTCGATGAAGCGATCACCAACTACGTGCGCCGCAACTACGGCATCCTGATCGGCGAGGCGACGGCGGAGCGCGTCAAGCTCGAGATCGGCTCGGCGTATCCCGGTCAACAGGTGCGCGAGATGTCGGTGAAGGGCCGCAATCTTTCCGAAGGCGTGCCGCGCAGCTTCACCCTCAACAGCAACGAAATCCTCGAAGCCCTGCAGGAACCGCTCCAGGGCATCGTCGGCGCCGTCAAGCAGGCGCTCGAACAGACGCCGCCGGAACTCGGCGCGGACGTCGCGGAGCGCGGCATCGTTCTCACCGGTGGTGGCGCGCTGCTGCGTGACATCGACAAGCTCCTGATGGAGGAAACCGGCTTGCCCGTCGTGGTGGCCGACGATCCGCTCACCTGCGTGGCGCGCGGCGGCGGCAGGATTCTCGAACTCACCGACGAACACGGGCCGGGAATGTTCGGACTCGAGTGAGCCCGCGGCTCACCAATGGTCGCGTTCCGTTCCGCTGAGGTCCGACCGATCCTGGGGCGCGGCCCCTCTCCGGGACTGCGCTTCTTTTTCTTCGCGCTGCTGGCGATCGGCCTGATGTGGCTCGACCAGCGGCAGGGCTACCTCGAAGCCGTGCGTCGCGGCATGTCGCTGGTCACTTACCCGATCCAGGTCGTGGTGAACTCGCCCGGGGCCTTCTGGGATTGGCTGCACGATGTGTTCGCCACGCGTGAGCGGCTGCAGAAGGAAAATGCCGATCTCAAGCTGAAACTTCGCGACGCGGATTTCCGCACGATGCGCTTCGCCGACCTCGAGCAGGAGAACCTGCGCCTGCGCGGGTTGCGCGATGCCACCGCGCGCGTGACGCAGCGTTTCATCGTCGGCGAGATCCTGCGCGTCGACCTCAATCCGTATCGGCAGCGCGTCATCGTCAACAAGGGCACGCACGACGGCGTGTTCAAGGGCCAGGCGATCCTCGATGCCACCGGCGTGTTCGGCCAGATCACGCGCGCCGGCACGTTCTCCTCCGAAGCGATCCTCATCACCGACTCCGAGCACATGATCCCGGTGCAGGTGAATCGCAACGGACTGCGCACCATCGCCGTCGGCACCGGTGAGCTGAGCCTGAGGAAACTGAGCCTGCCGTTCCTCGCCACCAACGCCGACATCAAGGTCGGCGATCTGCTCGTATCGTCGGGCCTCGGCGGCGTGTTCCCGCCCGGCTACCCGGTCGCCACCGTGATCAAGATCGACAAGGCGGCTACGCAGACGCTTGCGGCGATCTCGGCGGAGCCGGCGGCACGGCTCGATCGCGACCGTGAGGTGCTGCTCATCTGGGGCGACGAGCCTCCCATCGACGTCGGGACCGATGCAGCTCCGGCGTCTCCGGCGCCTGCCGCGAAGGCGACCAGGCCATGAGCCGCGAGACGCTGAATCGCGTGCCGATGCTCGTCAGCGTGGTGGTGGGGCTCATCCTCACTGTCCTGCCCCTGCCCACCTGGCTGAACGTGGCGCGTCCCGATTTTCTGGTGATCGTGGTGCTCTACTGGTCCATCATGGTGCCGCGCGCGGGCGGACTCACGCTGGCATTCATCGCGGGATTGCTGCTCGACGCCTCGAAGGGGGTTGTGCTGGGTCAGCACGCCCTGGCGCTCTGTCTCGCCAGCTACATCGCGATCAAGCTGCACCTGCGCGTACGCATCTTCCCCATCTGGCACCAGGCCCTGACCGTGTTCATGCTGCTCGTGGTCTACCAGTTCATGCTGTTCTGGATCGATGGCATGACCGGGCACGAGGTGACCAACTTCCTGCGCTGGCTGCCGGCCTTCACCGGCGCCGCGCTCTGGCCCGTGTTCGCCGGGCTGCTCGGCAACGCCTACCAGCGCACCTGACGACCGTGAACAGCACCGTACGCATCAAGGACCACTGGGCGGAGCAGCGCATGTTCCTGCGCCGCACGATCGCCGCCGGCGTGATCATGGCGATCCTGATCGGTGCGGTGCTCACCAAGCTGGTGCAGCTGCAGGTGGTGCGCCACGATTACTACGTCGATCTGTCGCAGGGCAATCGGGTCCGTGTCGAGCCGGTGCCGCCCAATCGCGGCCTGATCCTGGATCGCAACGGCGTGGTGCTCGCCGAGAACCTGCCGGCCTACCAGCTCGAGCTCACGCGCGAACAGGTTCCGGACGTCGACGCAACGCTGCAAGTGCTGGTCGGGCTGAAGCTGGTCGAAGCCGACGACATCGATCGGCTGAAGCGCCTGATTCGCTCGCGTCCGTTGTTCGAAGCAGTGCCGATCCGGCTGCAGCTCACCGACGAGGAGGTCGCGCGCTTCGCGGTGCGTCGTTACGACATCCCCGGCGTCGACATCCGCACGCGTCTGACGCGGCACTACCCTTACGGCGCGCTCGGTGTCCACGCCCTCGGTTACGTCAGCGCCATCAGCGAGCAGGACCTGGCGAAGATCGATGCGAGCCAGTACGCGGGCACAACGCTCATCGGCAAGGTCGGCGTCGAAGCCTCCTATGAAGAGGAACTGCACGGCTCGCCCGGCTTCCGCCAGGTCCTCGTGAACGCACAGGGCCGTCCGGTCGAATCCGACAATCCCCTGCAGCGCGACCTGCAGGCGAAAACCGCGGTCTCCGGCAACGATCTCATCCTGAGCATCGACATCCGCGCGCAGCGCGCCGCCGAGGAAGCGCTGGCGGGCCGGCGTGGCGCGGTGATCGCGATCGATCCGGCCAATGGCGACGTGATCGCCTTCGTGAGCCTGCCAGGCTTCGACCCGAATGCCTTTGCGCGCGGCCTGAGCCGCAGCGACTACGCGGCGCTCGAAACCGACATCGACCGGCCGCTCTTCAACCGCGTGCTGCGCGGCGCCTATCCGCCGGGCTCGACGATCAAGCCGGTGATGGCGCTCGCCGCCCTCGACTACAACGCGGTCGATCCCAACCAGGTGCGCTACTGCCGCGGTTTCTTCACGCTGCCGGGCAGCAGCCGTCGCTATCGCGACTGGAAGCCCGCCGGACACGGCTGGGTGAATATGCAGGAAGCGATCGCGCAGTCATGCGATACCTACTTCTACGCGGTCGCGCAGACGCTCGGCATCGACCGGCTCTCGGCCTTCCTCACGAAGTTCGGGCTCGGCCAGCGCACCGGCATCGACATCGAAGGCGAAAAGCCGGGCCTGGTGCCGACGCGCGAGTGGAAGCTGAAGACCTTCCGTGACGCCGAGCGCAACTGGTTCCCGGGCGACACCGTGATTCTCGGCATCGGCCAGGGTTACATGCTCGCGACGCCGCTGCAGCTCGCACATGTCGCCAGCATCATCGCCTCGCACGGCTCGACGTTTCAGCCGCGACTCGTCACGGCCGTGCGCAACGCACACACCGGCGTCGTGACCCGCGCGCCGACTCACGCCTCCACGCCCGTCGATCCCGACCAGCCCGAGCGCTGGAAACGAGTCGTAGACGCCATGGTGGCGGTGATGAGCTCAGCCCACGGTACCGCGCGTGCGACGGCGGTCGGTTCGACGTACCAGATCGCCGGCAAGACCGGGACCGCGCAGGTGTTCAGCGTCGGTCAGAACGAGAAGTACAACGAGAAGGAAGTCGAGGAGCGCATGCGCGATCACGCGCTCTTCATCAGTTTTGCGCCGGCGGACGCGCCGCGCATCGCGGTCGCGGTGCTGGTCGAGAACGGCGGTCACGGCGCGAGCGTCGCCGCTCCGGTCGCACGCAAGGTGATGGACGCCTACCTGCTGCCTGACACGCCCCCCAAGCCTGAGACTCCCAAGTCATGATCTACGACGACCTGCAACCTTCGACCGCGCGACGCACGCTGACGGCATCGGCGCGTCTCCTCGGGAAGCTGCGGCTGGACGGGCCGTTGCTCCTCGCCATCTGCGCCACGGCGGTCTTCGGCCTCGTGATCCTGTACAGCGCGAGCGGCGAGAACCTGGCGCTCACGCGCGGCCAGCTCCTGCGCATGGTCCTGGGACTCGTCATGCTGGTGCTGCTCGCACAGGTCAGGCCGAAATACCTGCGCATGTCGGCGCCCTGGATCTACGCGCTCGGCATCGTGCTGCTGGTGATCGTCGCGGTCATCGGCGACATCGGCAAGGGCGCGCAGCGCTGGCTCGACCTCGGCGTGCTGCGCTTCCAGCCCTCCGAGATCATGAAACTGGCGGTGCCGATGGCCTGCGCGTGGTTGCTGCACGAACGCCCGCTGCCGCCCAACTTCACCGTGGTGCTGGTGCTGGGACTGCTGGTGCTGTTCCCGGTCGGACTGATCGCGGAGCAACCCGATCTCGGCACGGCGCTGCTCATCGCCGCCTCGGGCGTGCTGGTGGTTCTGCTCGCCGGCCTGAGAGTGCGCGTCATCATCGCGATCATGGCGCTGCTCCCGGCGCTCGCCTGGGTCGGCTGGGGCATGCTGCACGACTACCAGCGCAGGCGCGTGCTCACGTTCCTCACGCCCGAGAGCGATCCATTGGGCGCGGGCTATCACATCATCCAGTCGCAGATCGCGCTCGGCTCCGGCGGCGTGTTCGGCAAGGGCTGGATGAACGGCAGCCAGGCGCAGCTCGAGTTCCTGCCGGAGCGCTCGACCGACTTCATCTTCGCGGTCGCGGGTGAGGAATTCGGTCTCATCGGTCTGCTGCTGCTGCTCGGGCTGTACCTGTTCATCATCGGCCGCGGCACGTACCTCGCGATGCAGTGCCAGGACACGTTCTCGCGGCTCGTCGCCGGCAGCATCAGCCTGACTTTCTTCGTCTACGTGTTCGTGAACGCGGGAATGGTCAGCGGCCTCCTGCCGGTGGTCGGCGTGCCGCTGCCGCTCGTGAGTTACGGCGGCACTTCCATGGTGACCCTCATGGCGGGTTTCGGTATCCTCATGTCGCTCCACTCACATCGCAAGCTCGTGGGGTCGTAGGAGCGCATTCGGTCCCATGCCCGCAACCCGCACGGACGCCGTAGACCTCAATCGATGACTGCGACTTCAGCGCGTGCCGCGTTTCGGGCCCTGATCAGTGCCCTGATGCTCGTGACAGTGGTCGGCGCCGACGAGCCCGCGCCGTTCGACACCGCGCGCCCCACGGTGCAGGCCTTCATCGAGCGCATGCGCGCACAGCATGACTTCTCGGCCGACGAGCTCACGCAGCTGTTCGCGCAGGCGAAAACCCAACAGTCCATTCTCGACGCGATGTCGAAACCCGCGGAGCGCACGCTCCTCTGGTACGAATACCGCGCGCGTTTCGTGACGGAGCAGCGCATCACCGACGGCGCGCAGTTCTGGTCCGAGCATCGTGAGCTGCTGGACGAGACCGCGAAACAGTACGGTGTCGCGCCGCAGTACCTGGTCGCGGTGCTCGGCGTCGAGACGTCCTACGGGCGGATCATGGGCCGCTACCGCGTGCTCGATGCGTTGAGCACGCTGGCGTTCGATTACCCGGCGCGCTCCGCGTATTTCGCCAACCAGCTCGAACAGTTCCTGCTGCTCGCTCGTGAGGAGTCGCTGGATGCACTGGTACCGGTCGGCTCCTACGCCGGAGCGATGGGCGCGCCGCAGTTCATGCCCGGAAGCCTGCGCAAGTACGCCATCGACGCGGACGGGGACGGCAAGCGCGATCTCTGGAGCGACTGGGCGGACATCCTCGCGAGCGTCGGGAACTACTTTCGCGTGCATGGCTGGCAGCCTGGCGGTGCGGTGCTCACCGACGTCGAGATCGACCAGGAGCACGCGCACGACCTCGATTCGCGCCCACTGGCGCTCGAGGAAACCGTGGGCTCGCTGAAGGAAAAAGGAGTGCGGTTCCACGAGACCCTGGCGGACGATGCGCCGGCGATGCTGATCGCGGCCGACGAGGCCGACGGCGTCCGCTTCCGCGTCGGGCTCAACAATTTCTACGTCATCACCCGCTACAATCGCAGTCCGTTGTATGCGATGGCGGTGCACGAGCTTGCGAACCGGGTCATGGAGCGCGCGTTCCACGATGAGCCAGCGCAGGAGTGAAGTCGAGGGCAAGCTCGGCGCCGTGATCGGGCTGCTGCTGCTCGCGGCCTGCCAGTCCACGCCGCCGCGCCTGCCGCCACCGCCGCCGCCGCCCGCGGATGTCACGAAGATTCCCGACGCGGTTCCGCGTGTCGAGCCGCGCAGTCGCAGCGGCAATCCGCCGTTCTACGAGGTCGACGGGCGTCGCTACTTCGTGCTCGGAACCAGCGACGGCTATCTGGAGCGTGGTGTGGCATCGTGGTACGGCCCGGATTTTCACGGCGGACGCACTGCCACCGGCGACAAGTACGACATGTACGCGATGACCGCCGCGCACAAGACGCTGCCCCTGCCGTGCTACATGCAGGTGACCAATCTCGGCAACGGTCGCAGCGTCGTGGTGCGCGTCAACGATCGCGGCCCGTTCGTCTCCAACCGGCTCATCGACCTGTCCTACTCTGCCGCAGCGCGCCTCGACATGATCCGCGACGGCACCGCACTGGTCGAAGTGCGCAGCGTGCCGGGACCCGGTGCGGGCCCCGGCGTCGCGGCCTCCACCGCGCCATTGCCCGCCGCCCAGGCGGCACCGGCTCCCGCGCCGACACCTCCGGTTGCGCTCGATACGCTCTACGTCCAGGCAGGAGCGTTCTCGGATCCGGCGAATTCGGATCGGCTCCTGCAGAAGATGCGTGCCGCGGGCATCGGGCCCGCTTTCGCACGCAGCGACACGGTCAACGGCAAGACGCTGTATCGCGTGCGCGTCGGGCCCGTGCCGTCGGTAGCGGAATTCGATCGGCTGGTCCAGGAGCTGAAGGAGATCGGCGTCTACGACGCTCGCCTCGCGGTCGACTGAGCGCGACTCTCGACCCCGGCGCCAAACCGGCTACACTTCGCGCTTTCACTGCAGCGGTTCACTCAAGCACGATGAAACGGATTCTCTTCGCCCTCTTCCTGCTGATTCCTGGTTTGCTCAACGCCGCCGAAGTGGCCGTGCCGCCGCCCCCGGCGCTCAAGGCACGCAGCTACATCCTGGTCGACTACGACAGCGGCCGTGCGCTGGTCGAGCACAATGCCGACGAGCGGCTCGATCCCGCCAGCATCACCAAGCTGATGACCGCATACGTCGTGTTCCACGCGCTCAAGGACGGCAAGCTCACCCTCAAGGAGAGCGCCACGATCAGTGAGCACGCCTGGAAGGCGGAAGGCTCGCGCACTTTCCTGCAGGTCGGCACGCAAGCGCCGGTGGAGGTGCTGATCCAGGGAATGATCGTGCAATCCGGCAACGACGCGACGATTGCGCTCGCCGAGCGCATCGGCGGCACCGAGGAAACCTTCGCCGCGCTCATGAACAACTACGCGAAAGCGCTCGGCATGAAGGACTCGCACTTCATGAACAGCTCCGGCCTGCCCGCGCCCGAGCACTACATGACGGCACGCGACATGGCGACGCTCGGCGCGGCGATCATTCGCGAGTTCCCCGACTACTACAAGTGGTACTCGCAGCGCGAGTTCACCTGGAACAAGATCCGCCAGGAGAACCGTAACGGCCTGCTCGGCCGCGATCCCAGCGTCGACGGCATCAAGACCGGCCACACCGAGAGCGCGGGCTACTGCCTCGTCACCTCGGCGAAGCGCAACAACATGCGCCTGATTTCGGTGGTGCTCGGAACCTCTTCCATGAAGGTGCGCGAAGATGCGAGCCAGGCGCTGCTCAATTACGGCTACACTTTCTACGAGACGCGCAAGATCCATTCCGCGGGCGAGTCGCTGCAGGACGCGCGTGTCTGGAAGGCCGCGTTCACGCCGGCGCAGATCGGCTTGCGCCGCGATCTCTACCTCACGGCGCCGCGTGGCCAGTTCAACAGCCTGAAGAGCACCATCGAGGTGCAGCCGCAGCTGATCGCGCCGCTGTCGGTGCAGAAAGCGGTCGGCACACTCACCATCTCGCTCGGCGACAAGGTGCTCGACAAGCGCTACCTGTACCCGTTGCGCGATGTGGCGCAGGGCGGCTGGTGGCGACGCATGGTGGACAGCGTCCTGCTGTGGCTCGAGTAATGGCCGAGCCCCTTCCCATCGCTTATCTCAACGGCAGCTATGTGCCGCTCAGGGAGGCGCGTGTCTCGCCGCTCGATCGCGCTTTCCTCTATGCCGACAGCGTCTACGAGGTAATGCCGGTCTACGCGGGACGCGTGTTCCGCTTTCGCGAGCACTTCGAGCGCCTCGACCGGAGCCTCGGCGAGCTGCGCATGCGGCCGGTGTATGCGCGCGAGCAGTGGGCCCGGGTTTGCGACGGCCTGATCGAGCGCAACGGCCGCGGCGACATGTACATCTACGTGCAGGTGTCGCGCGGCGCCGAGTACGGCAGGAATCACGCACCGCTCCCCGATGTGGAACGCACGGTGTTCGCATTCGCGTCGGCGCTTCCGCCGGTGACACGCGAGCGCCTGGAGCGTGGCGTGGCCGCGGTGACGGCCGAGGACACGCGCTGGTCACGCTGCGACATCAAGTCGACGGCGCTCCTCGCCAACGTGCTGCTCAAGCAGCTCGCCGTGGACGCGAATGCGACGGAAACCATCCTGTTGCGAGGCGGCATGCTGACGGAAGGCGCCTCGACGACCGTGCACGTGGTCGTGGCCGGCGAAATTCGCACGCCGCCCAAGTCGCACAGCATTCTTTCCGGCACGACGCGCGATGTGGTGAGCGAGCTGGCCGCACGCGAAGGCCTGCCGTTTCGTTCCACGGCGGTGAGCGCCGAGGAGCTGCGCAGGGCGGACGAGATCTTCATTGCGGCGGCGACGATCGGCACGCTCCCGGTCACACGCCTGGATGACAGGCCCGTCGGCGCCGGTGTCCCGGGCCCCGTGTGGAAACGGATCTACGCGGCCTACGAGGCCTACAAGCGCGAGCTCGCAGCCACGCCCGCCTACTGAAGCCAGCGGCGATCGCATGCCCGACGTATTCGAATTCCCCTGCGAATTTCCGGTCAAGGTCATGGGGCGCGCGACCGATGGCTTCCGTCGCCGTGCGCGCGAGATCGTGGAACGCCATGCCGGGACGCTGTCCGCAGAACAGGTCATCGAGCGCCTCAGCCGCGACGAGAATTTCGTCTCGCTGACCTTCACCTTCCGCGCGTCCAGCCGCGAGCAGCTCGATGCGCTCTACCGCGAGCTCACCGGCGCGCAAGACATCCTGATCGTCCTGTGATCGTCCGATGATCGCATCATGAACGCGCTGGTCTGCTGGAAGTGCGGTGCATCGCTGGCTGCACTCTCGTTGCCGCTGCGCCGCCTGGAGGAGTGCAAGGCGTGCGGCGCGGAACTCCATGTGTGCCGGATGTGCGTCGATTACGACACCGCGGTTGCCAAGAGCTGCCGCGAGCCGATCGCCGAAGAAGTGAAGGAGAAGGAGCGCGCGAATTTCTGCGACTACTTCAAGCCGCGTCCCGATGCCTACAAGCCTCGCGATGAGACGGCGGCGAACCAGTCGCGCGCAGCGCTCGAAGCGATGTTCGGCGGTCAGCCCGGGGGCGCCGCCCCGGCCGCTGACAGCTCGCGCGCGCGGCTCGAAGAGTTGTTCAAGAAGAAGTAGAGACGGCGAACCAGGATCGGCTCGAGCCGCGCCGCGACGGCGTCGACATCGTGCAGCGCCGACAGGTCTGCCAGCCGCACGACCTCGAGGCCCGCGTAACCGCACGGGTTGATGCGCGTGAAGGGCGCGAGATCGTTGCTCACATTGAGCGCCAGACCGTGAAAACTGCCGCCGCGCCGCACCCGCAGCCCGATGCTGGCGAGCTTGCGCCCCGCAACGTATACGCCCGGCGCGTCGCGGCGCGATTCGGCCTCGACCCCAACCTCGCTGCACAGCTCGATCACCGATGCCTCGAGACACGTCACGAGGTCGCGGATCCCGAGGCGCGCGCGCTTCAGGTCGATGAGCGGATAGACGACGAGCTGGCCGGGACCGTGATAGGTCACCTGCCCGCCCCGATCGACGTGCACGACCGGGATGTCGCCCGGAGCGAGCACGTGTTCGCGCCGCCCGGCGAGGCCCAGGGTGAACACCGGCGGATGCTCGAGGAACCAGATCTCGTCGCGCGTTGCCGCATCACGCGTCTCAGTGAAGCGCTGCATCGCGCGCCAGGTCGGCTCGTACTCGACGCGGCCGAGCCGGCGGATGACGGGGCTCGCCAGGCCATCCGACACCGTGTTGGCGACGACGGCATGCATGGTCAGCCCGTCGTCACGGCCGAGGTAACGAGCCCGGCATTGTTGCGCTCGAGCGCGCGCTCCGCGCGATAGCTCGAACGCACCAGCGGACCGGACACCACCTCGAGGAACCCGAGCGCGAGCCCGGCGGCCCGAAAGTTCGCGAACTCCTCGGGAGTCACGAAGCGCTCGACGGCCAGATGGTTCATGGTGGGACGCAGGTACTGGCCGAGCGTCACGATGTCCACGCGCGCCGCGCGCAGATCGCGCAGCGTCTCGAGAATCTCGGCGTCGGTTTCCCCGAGACCCAGCATGAGACTCGTCTTGGTGAGCACCGCGGGCTTGTAACGCTTCGCGTGAGCGAGCACCGCGATCGTCTGCCCGTACCCCGCGCGCGGATCGCGCACCGGATGCGTGAGCCGGCGCACGGTCTCGACGTTCTGAGCGAACACGTCGACACCCGAATCGATCACTGTCTCGACGTCCGCGAGCACCCCCTGGAAATCCGGGGTGAGTGCTTCGACGGCGGTGCCGGCATTGAGCTCCTTGATGGCGCGCACGCAGGCCGCGTAGTGCGCCGCGCCGCCATCGGCGAGGTCATCGCGATCGACGGAGGTGAGCACCACGTACTTGAGCTTCATGAGCGCGACCGAGCGCGCGACGTTCGCGGGTTCCTCCACGTCGAGCCAGCCGCGCGGGTTGCCGGTGTCGACGGAACAGAACCGGCAGGCGCGGGTGCACACGGCACCCATCACCATGATCGTCGCCGTGCCCGCGTTCCAGCATTCGCCGATGTTCGGGCACTTGGCTTCCTCGCACACGGTGCTCAGGCGGTGCTCGCGCACGATCTGGCGCACGGCATCGAATGTCACGCCGCTCGCGAGCGGCGCCTTCAGCCAGCGCGGTTTGCCGCCGAGCGCGCGACGGTCCCCCGCATCGCGCGACTTCACGCCGTCCTTGATGGCCGTGAAACCCTGCGGCGTGCGGTACTTTTCGCCGCTGCGAACCCGCTCACCGGGCTGAGCGATCGGAATGCCCTTGAACGTGGTCATGGTCAGGCGATTTTACCCGACTGCAGCAGCGCCAACCGCTCCGGGGTCCCGACGTCGCTCCAGATCCCCTGGTAGAGCTCGCCGCTCAACGCACCGGCGTCGATCGCCCGCTTGAGCAGCGGCACGAGCGGAAAGCGGCCCGGCGTGCAGCCGGCAAAGAACTCCGGCCGGTACCGGGCAATGCCGGAGAAGGTATGAGTCGTGCCACTGGCGTGCGTGACCCACCCATCCTGCAGGCTGAAGTCTCCGCGCGCGTGATGAGCGGGGTTCGGCACGAGCACGATGTGCGCCATCGCGTCCTCCGCCGGCGCCAGACGCGAGAATGGGTAATCGGTCCAGACGTCGCCGTTCACCACGAGGAACGGACCGGGACCCAGGTGAGGCAGCGCATTGAAAATGCCGCCAGCCGTCTCGAGGGGTTCCGGCCCCTCGTCGCAATAGTGGATCGACAGGCCCCAGCGACTGCCGTCACCGAGCGCGGCGCGGATCTTCTCGCCGAGCCAGGAGAGATTCACGACCACTTCCCGCACGCCGGCCGCGTGCAGTGCTCGCAGGTGGTATTCGATCAAGGGGTGCCCGCGCACTTCGAGGAGCGGTTTCGGCGTCTCAGCGGTGAGCGGCAGCATGCGCTCGCCGCGGCCCGCGGCCAGGACCATCGCTTTCACGCACGCGCCTCGACGGTGCGTTGCTCGAGGATCGGCTCGACCTTGCGGCGCAGGAAAGCGCGCAGCGGCTCGAGCTCCGCGTACCGGTCACACACGCTCTGCACGTACTTGAGCGTGAGCGGCAGGTTGTCGAGGTATTCGGCCTTGCCGTCGCGGTGAAAGAGACGCGAGAAGATGCCGAGTATCTTCACGTGGCGCTGCACGCCCATGAGATCGAACCAGCGCAGGAACTGCGCTTCGTCCGCACCGACGTCGACGCCGCCCGCCTGCGCCATCGAACGGTAGCGCAACACCCAGTCGCGCACGCGGGCGGCGGGCCACTCGATGTAGCAATCGCGAAACAGCGACACGAGGTCGTAGGTCACGGGGCCGTTGAGCGCATCCTGGAAATCGAGGACGCCCGGGTTATCGCCCGGGAACACCATGAGGTTGCGCGAGTGGTAGTCGCGGTGCACGAACACGCGCGGCTGCGACAACGCCTCGCGGCACAGGACCTCGAAGGTATCCGCCAGCATCTGCTGCTCCGAAGCTCCCAGCTCGAGCTGCAGGTGCCGCGCGCAGAACCACTCCGGCATCAGTTTCATCTCACGCTCGAGGATCGCGCGCTCGTATCCAGGCAGGTGCTGCGCGTGTATCGTGCCGCGCGACTGGATGCGGTTCAGCGTCATCATGGCGTCGAGGTAATGCGCGTCGACGTTGTGATTGGAGCCGAGGTCCTCGAGGTAGTGACGCGTTCCCAGGTCCGTCACCAGGAGGAATCCCTGCGTCGGTTGCTCGGCGAGGATGCGCGGCACATGCACGCCGATCTCGGCCAGCATGCGTGCGATGGTCAGGTACGGCCGTACATCTTCGCGCCCGGGCGGCGCGTCCATCGCGATGAAGGTTTCACCGTCGCGCCACACCCGGAAATAGCGCCGGAAGCTCGCATCGCCCGACGCCGGCGCGATCCGGTCGGCGCCGAAGGTGAGCCCGTGATCGAGCCAGTCGCGCAGCAACTCCAAACGCGCGTCGCTAATGAGCGGATCTCCGTGGGGAAACAAAGCTCATTATAATGTGTCCCACCCGAGTACCCCCGTAAAAATCAAGTACTTGACCGCCTTGCCACGCCCGCGTCGCTCACCGGCACAAATCGCTCTCCTGGCTATTGCCTTCGCCTGCAGCCGTGCCGTCGCCGACGAGCCCTGTTGTGGCGACCCGGAGCTGTGCCCGCCAGTCGCTGCTCCGCTCCCGCAGTCCACTTCCACGGGCAAGCCTGGCAACGAAGACATCGAGGTGAGCAGCCAGGGCGCCGAGCTCAGCCGTACGGGCGATGCGCTATTGAAAGGCAAAGTGGAGGTTCGCCAGGGTGACCGACATCTCAGTGCTGAGGATGTCCAGTACGACAACAGCAGCCAGAGCCTGAAGGTCGAAGGCAACGTCGAGTACCAGGATCCGCTGGTGCGCGTGCGCGGCGCTTCGGGTACGTACGACGCGCAGGGTGGCGCGTCCTTTTCCGGAACCGAGTTCGAGTTGCCGTCGCGCCCGGCGCGCGGCGAAGCCAGGGAAATCGTCGTCCAGCGCGACGGGCTCGTGAGCCTCACTGGCGTGAAGTACACGACGTGCCCCGCTGGCAACCAGGACTGGGTGCTGAAGGCGAGCGACATCGATCTCGACACCGCCGAGCGCAACGGGAGCGGTCGCGGCGTTCGCCTCGACTTCAAGGGCATCCCGATTCTCTACACGCCGTACATCTCGTTTCCCATCGGCGATGAGCGCAAGAGCGGGTTCCTGTTCCCGGAGTTCGGCGTGTCGAACAAGAACGGCGTGCAGCTCGGCCTGCCGTACTACCTCAATCTCGCGCCCAACTACGACCTGAGCCTCGCGCCGCGCTACTGGAGCGATCGCGGCTTCGTGCTCGAGAGCGAGTTTCGCTACCTCGGGCATGGCGATCGCGGCGATGTCGATGCCGTCGTGCTGCCGAACGACCGCCTGCGCCACGAGGACCGCAGCTACATCCACTGGACCCATCTCAGCGATTTCTGGGAGCGCTGGCGATTCACTGCCGACGCCGCCAATGCCAGCGACGCGAACTACTTCGAGGATTTCGGACAGGGCTCGGCGATCACGAGCACGTTGTTCGTGAAGCGCGCTGCCGAGCTGCGCTACTACGGCGAGCACTGGACGCTGCTCGGGCAGGCCGAGAATTTCCAGGTGATCGACCAGACGCTCGCCGACGACTCCAAGCCTTATACGGTCCTGCCCCGCCTGCTGGCGCGCGGCCTGTGGGAGAACATGCCGCTCGGGCTCGAATACGCAATCGACGGCGAGCTGGTCAATTTCGATCGCAGCCTGGGCGTGACGGGGGCCCGGTTCGACGTGGAACCCGAGATTCGCTGGCCACTGCGCCGGCCCGGTTACTACGTCGTGCCCGAGGTCGCGTATCGCTACACCGCGTACGAGCTCTCCGATGTCACGCCGGGCCAGCCGAGTTCGCCCTCGCGCGCGGCCCCGATCCTGAGCCTCGATGCCGGGCTCAATTTCGAACGCATCGACTCCAGGCGCATCGCGACCCTCGAGCCGCGACTGCTCTATCTGTATGTCCCGTTCCGCGACCAGGCCGACCTGCCGGTCTTCGACACTGCGATTCCGGACCTCAACCTGGTGGAGCTCTTCCGGCGCAACCGCTACGTGGGCGCGGACCGGCTGAGCGATGCGAACCAGCTGAGCGCCGGTGTGACTGCGCGCCTGCTCGACACCGCGAGCGGCCAGCAATTCCTGAGCGCGACGCTGGGCGAGACGTGGTACTTCTCGAGCCCACAGGTCGTGCTCCCCGACGAAGTGCCGAGCAACCGCGACTACTCCAACTTCATCGGCGAGCTCGAGCTCAGGGCCTACCGCGACTGGAACATCCGCATGGGCGTCGAATACAACCCCTACGACTCGCGCAGCGAGAAGGGCCAGCTCAGCCTGCAGTACAAGCCGGCCCCCCAATCGGTGGTCAACGTGGGCTACCGCTTCCGGCGCGACCTGATCGAGCAGGTCGACGGCTCGATCGCCTGGCCCATCGCCAAGCGCTGGAACATCTATACCGGGATCATCTACTCGCTGCGTGATGACTCGCTGATCGACGAGTTTGCCGGCTTCGAATATGCGAGCTGCTGCTGGCGGGTGCGGCTGGTGCAGCGGCGCTATGTCAGCAGCCGGACCGGGGAACGCGACAGTTCCCTGGCGCTGCAGCTGGAACTCACCGGCCTGAGCAGTGTCGGAGTGCCCGCAGACGCTTTCCTCGAGAACGCAATTCGAGGATACTCGCGCACCCGTTCAGAACAGTAGAAATTCCGCGGATTTCCCCATGCGCCCGTTCAAATTCCTGCTGGTCCCCGCCGCCCTGCTGAGCGGCGTGGCGTTCGGTCAGACCCGTGAGCTCGCCTCCAGCGGCGTGCTGCTCGATCGCATCGCTGCGGTCGTCAACGACGGTGTGGTGCTGAAGAGCGAGGTCGACGCCCAGACCCAGATGATCAGCGAGCGCCTGCAGCAGCAGCGCACCGAGCTCCCGCCCGCCAACGTGCTGCGCCAGCAGATTCTCGAGCGCCTGGTGCTGCAGGAGATCCAGCTGCAGCGTGCCG
>DATBIF010000320.1:0-2968 GCA_036557045.1 Steroidobacteraceae bacterium | reverse complement strand
GCGCTCGTCGGCCTCGGCGAAATACTTGAGCAGATCCTTGGCGAGCAGAATCCCCACCACGCGATCACGATCCGCGCCGATGACGGGAAAGCGCGAGTGGCCGGATTCGACCACGACCGGCAGGATCGCCTGCGGCGGATCGTCGCGCTCGATGCTCACCATCTGCGAGCGCGGCACCATGATGTCGCGCACCTGCGTGTCGGCCACTTCCAGCACGCCTTCGATCATCGTCAGGGCGTCGGCGTCGATGATTCCGCGTTCGCTGGACTCGCGCAGCTCTTCGATCAGTTGCTCGCGGTCGCGCGGCTCAGCGCCCTTACCCTGCGTGAGGCGCCGCAGCCAGCGGCCGGTAGTACTGTGAGGGTCGTCACTCATACGGATTGGGGTAGCCGAGCGTGCGCAGCACCCCGGTTTCCCAGCGTTCCATCCGACGGGCTTCGCCGGGCCGCTCGTGATCATACCCGAGCAGGTGCAGGGTGCCGTGCACGATCATGTGGGCCCAATGCTGCGCCAGCGTCTTGTCCTGCTCGCGAGCTTCGCGCGCCACGACCGCCGCGCACACCACCAGGTCTCCGAGCGGTCGCGAGCCGTCCGCACGCGGCACCGAGGCGGGGAACGACAGCACGTTCGTCGGGCGATCCTTGCGCCGATAGCGACGATTCAGGCGACGGCTCTCCGCCGCGCCCACGACCCGCACCGCCAGGTCCCAGCGGCCGGGCTTGCGGCCGAGCGCTGCAAACGCCCAGAACGAGATGCGCACGCTCGAGGGCGCCCAGGGCTTGCGCGTCGCGTATTGCACGCTCACTTCGAGCGCCGGGCTGCGCGCATCCGCGCGCGAGCGTCGAAACCGCAGCTCCGCCCCTCTCGGCCTGCTGCCGCGACGCGCCTGTGCCTGCCTGCTCACTCCTCGCGATCCTCGTAGGCCTGCACGATCCGCTGCACCAGCGGATGACGTACCACGTCGCGCGCCGTGAAGAACGTGAAGGCCACGCCTTCGACTCCGCTGAGCACATCGATGACATTCTTGAGGCCCGAAGCGCGTCCCGCAGGCAGGTCGGTCTGCGTAATGTCGCCGGTGACGACGGCCTTGGATCCGAAGCCGATGCGCGTCAGGAACATCTTCATCTGTTCGACGGTGGTGTTCTGCGCTTCGTCCAGGATCACGAAGGCATCGTTGAGCGAGCGGCCGCGCATGAACGCGAGCGGCGCGACCTCGATCACGGCGCGCTCCACGAGACGCGCCACGCGATCGAAGCCGAGCATCTCGTAGAGCGCGTCGTACATCGGCCGCAAATACGGGTCGACCTTCTGCGCCATGTCGCCGGGGAGAAATCCCAGACGTTCGCCCGCCTCCACCGCCGGCCGCACCAGCACGATGCGCCGCACGCGGTCGGATTGCAGTGCTTCCACCGCGCAGGCAACGGCGAGATAGGTCTTGCCCGTGCCCGCGGGACCGATGCCGAACGTGAGATCGAACCGGCGAATGCTGGAGAGGTACTGGTGCTGGTTCGGGCCGCGCGCATGGATGCCACCGCGGTGGGTTCGCACCAGGAGCTCGTCCTCGGCTGCCGGCCCTGCCGGCGTCGCATCGCTCATGCTGCGCTCGCGCAAGGACAGGTGTACGCGCTCGGGCGTCACTTCGCCGTCCTCGGTGAAGGCAAACAGCTGTCTCAGGATCTGCTCGGCGTCCGCAGCCGCAGCCGTGGCGCCGGTCACGTGAAAATGGTTGCCGCGGTGGCTGATGTCGACGCCGAGCGTCTGCTCGATCTGACGCAGGTGCTCATCCAGCGGTCCACACAGGTCGGCGAGCCTGCCGTTGTCGGCGGGTTCGAGCTCGAAATCGCGCGTGGCGGCCTGCGACGCCAAAGGCCTTCCTAGCCGGAGGCGCACAAAGGCTCGCCGGCAAGCGCGCGGCGCCCGCCGAGCAGGCGACCACGCAGGCTGTTCTTCAAGGCTTCGGTGATGACGACCTCCGCGAACCGGTCGATCAGCTCGGGCGGTCCGTCGAAATTGACCCAGCGATTGTTCTCGGTCCTGCCTGCCAGCTGGCGCGGGCTCCTCTTCGATGGCCGCTCGACCAGCACACGCTGCACGGTTCCCACCATGCGCGCGCTGATCGCGTGCGCATTGCTGCTCAGGCGCTGCTGCAGAACCTCGAGGCGCCGATGTTTCTCGTCGTCGGTGACATCGTCCGGGAGCGAGGCCGCCGGCGTTCCGGGCCGGCGACTGTAGACGAAGCTGAATGACTGGTCGAAACCCAGGTCCTCGACCAGGCGCAAGGTCGCGGCAAAATCGCGCTCGGTCTCACCCGGAAAACCGATGATGAAGTCGGACGAGACCACGATCCCCGGGCGTGCCGCGCGCAACTTGCGGATGCGTTGCTTGTACTCGAGCGCCGTGTAGCCGCGCTTCATCTGCGCAAGAATGCGATCCGAGCCACTCTGCACCGGCAAGTGCAGGTGCGCCGCGAGCTTGGGCACGTTCGCGTAAGCCTCGATGAGGCTGTCATTGAACTCCGCGGGATGCGAAGTCGTGAAGCGAATGCGCTCGATGCGGTCGAGCCCGGCGACGTAGTGAATGAGGGTCGCAAGATCCGCAGTGCTCCCGTCTCGCATGGTGCCCGCATAGCCGTTGACGTTCTGGCCGAGCAGCGTCACCTCGCGCACCCCCTGGTCGGCGAGTGCGCTCACTTCGCTCGTGACTTGCTCGAAGGGGCGGCTCATCTCTTCGCCGCGCGTATAGGGAACGACGCAGAATGTGCAGTACCTGCTGCAGCCTTCCATGACCGAAACGTAGGCCGTTGCGCCTTGCGCGCGCGGCTCCGGGAGCCGATCGAATTTCTCGATCTCCGGAAAACTCACATCGACGACTGCGCGCCCGTGGGCCCTGACCTCGCGAACCATGTCGGGCAGGCGATGCAGCGTTTGCGGACCGAAAACGAGGTCGACGCACGCGGCGCGCGCCGTGA
>DATBIF010000319.1:0-5403 GCA_036557045.1 Steroidobacteraceae bacterium | reverse complement strand
CGCGCGCATCAGGCAGAGCGCGGTTTCCTTGCGCGGATTGGGCGACGCATCGCCGCCGCCGTTGCTGAGGTCGGGCTTGTAGCCGGTCTGCAGGTACACGACCTGCACGCCTTTGCGACGCGCCGCCTGCAGGATCGATTTGATGGTGCTCACGACCGCTGCAGCGGGGACCGAGACGTCGTAGCCCGCGATGTCGAGCAGTCCACCCTTGCTCGCGAACGCGTTCTGCATGTCGACGACAACGATCGCGGACTGCTCGAGATCGACTTCAACAGGTTCCGGGCGTGCCTGGAAGGTGACCATGGTGATTACTCGACGTTCGCCTTCGCGGTCTGCTCCTCCGGCTTGTCCTGCTTTGCCGGTGCGAGCAGCTTTTCGGCGAACCAGTCGCGAATGATCGTCAGCCGGGTCGCGCGCTGGCTCGGTCGGCCTTCGCGGCTCATGCCGTGCGACGAGTCGGGGAACATCGCGAGGCGCGCGGGCTTCTTCAGCATCTTGAGCGCCGTGTAGAACTGCAGCCCCTGGTCCATCGGCGTGCGGTAGTCCTGCTCGCTCTGGATCACGAGCACCGGCGTCGTCACCCGATCGACGTGCGACAGGGGCGAGCGCTCCAGGTAATCCGCGTTGTCGCGCCACGGGAAGTCGCGGAACCAGTGCGTCACGAAGTAGTAGTTCAGATCGCCAGTGCCCACGAAGCTGAACCAGTTGGTGACGGGCCGCTCGACCAGGGCGGCGCTGAAGCGCCCGGTCTGTCCCACGGTCCAGCTCGTCAGCAGCCCACCGCCGCTGCCGCCGGCGACGCCCAGGCGTCTTTCATCGACGTAACCGCTCTTGAGCATCTCGTCGACGCCGGCCATGAGATCGCGATAGTCATCGCCCGGATAGTGGTACTGGATGATGTTGCCGAACTCCTCCCCATAGCCGGTGCTGCCGCGCGGATTGGTGATGAGCAGCACGAATCCCGCCTGCGACAGCACCTGGAACTCGTGGAAGAAGCTCGTGCCGTACATCGCGTGCGGGCCGCCATGGATGTAGAGCATCAGCGGATGCTTGCGGCTCGCGTCGAATCCCGGCGGCTTGATGATCCAGCCCTGGATCGGACGGCCATCGAAGGACTTGTAGGTGATCTCCTCGTAGGCTGCGAACCCGCCGGCCGGCGCGAGACCTGCGGTGTGCGTCGAGACTTGCTTCCACGGCTTCGCGACGCCCGAGAGCGCGAACTGGAAGACCTCGCTCGGCTGCGTCGGAGAACTGAACGTCGCCGCGATGAGCCCGTTGCGGCTCAGGGTGAGATCGCGCACTTCGCCCTGCCTGAAGCGGCTGACCTGCGTGAACTTGCCGCTCGCCACATCCGCCGTAAAGAGTTGCACGGTGCCGCGATCGGCCGCGACGAAAACCAGCGTGCGTGAATCGGCTGTCCAGGAGATGCGCCAGCCGTCGACACCGGGCGGGGTCGAGTCATTGAGCGTCGTCTCGCCCACGTTGCGATCGAGATCAGGCGCGAGCTCGCGCACGCCGCTGCCATCGGAACGCATGACATAGAGATTCGTCACCGTGGTGCTGCGCGGGGGCGAGATCTCGTCGAAACCGGTGAACGCGATCCACTTGCCATCCGGCGATGGCACAGGATTCCCGTCGGGGCCGCGGCGATCCGTCAAGGCGCGCGGGGCGGCACTGCCGTCGCTCGCTACGCTGTAGATCTCGTTGTCGTTGGGCGCGTAGTCGGCATCATCGTGACCATTGGCGCTGAAATAGATCGAGCGCCCGTCGACGGACCACACCGGATCGCCCACGTTGAAGGCGGTCCTGGTGATCCGTTGTCCGGGTTGCTTCGCTCCCGCGGTCGTGGAGACGACCCAGATCTGCGCGCGCTTGACGTTGCGGTAGCCCGGGATGCCATCGTTGCGGTAGATGAGGTCCTCGGTCACGTAGGGCGGGCGCGCCGGGGGATGGTCTTTGTCCTTCGGCGGCTGCTTCTCGGCCTCAAACCCGGGATCACCGGCGAGCGCGGTACGCGAGCTGTATGCGATGTGCTTCCCGTCGGGCGACCATGCGAACGAGCCGACGCCATCGGCGTCGTTGCTGAGCTGCCAGGCTTCGCCTCCGCCCATCTCGAGAATGAAGATCTGGCGCTTGTCGGCGCGCGCTGAAACGAAAGCCAGGCGTTTGCCATCGGGCGACCAGCGCGGCATTGAATCGTTGCTGCCCGCCGTGAGCGAACGCGCCGCGCCGCCGTCGGTCGAGATCCAGAGGTTGCGCGCGTACTCGTCGCGCTCGCGATCGACGCTCACGTGCACGTAGACGATTCGATGGCCGTCGGGCGAGATCTGCGGATCGCCGACGAATTCCCAGTCGAGGATTGAGTCCGGACCGAACGCCGGCTCCGCGGACCGGGCGATGCCGACGCAAAGCAGGCAACCGAGGAACACAAGTACGCGCATCGTCACGGAGCCACCCCGAGCGTTCTGAGAGTTCTGATCGCGAGAGGCGCAATCATCGGGCGAATACGCGCGCATCACAACAGGGAGGCGGACAGGTCCGTTATCATCAGCACATGGCCGATGTGATCTTCCTCGGGCCGCAGTTCCGCGAGCCCAACCTGGCCTTCGCGCTGCGCCAACTGGCGGTCACGGGACCGTTGGTGTCGATTTCCGCCGGGTGGCAGGAACGCGAGGGTGAAATCGACGAGCTGCGCGCTCATGTCGCGGTGCCCGTGACCGACCTCGGTCTTTACGCGCGTGCCGAGGAAGTCTTCTCCAAGGACGCCGAGCTGCACGGCGCGTATCGGGCCCGGCAGTCACGGCTGCGCGAGATGCAGGACCTGTACCGCCTGCGCCTCGCCCACGCCGTGGCGGCAACCGAGGAACTGCTCGACCGGGACGGCGAGCCGCGACTCGTGCGGCGTGCGCATCGCTCCGCGCTGCACGTGCTGCGTACGCTCGACCACGAGCACCTGTGCAACATCGAGCGCGAGCATGTCGCGTTCCGGCGCACGTTGCGCGTGCAGCAGCGCGCGAGCGTCGTGCCTCACATCGAAGCCCTGCGCGCCCTGATCCAACCCGCCGCGGCGGTGCTGATTGCAGGAGGCCACGTCGCTGTGCTCGCCAACCGGCTGCGACTCTTCGATCTGCAACGGCTGCTGGCAGGCAAGACCCTCATCGCGTGGTCTGCGGGAGCGATGGCGCTCAGTGAACGCATCGTGCTGTTCCACGATCACCCGCCCCAGGGCGCGGGCATCGCCGAAGTCTTCGACACGGGGCTGGGGCTCGCGCGCAGCGTCGTGCCGCTGCCTTCCGCGCAGTCGCGCCTCGCTCTCCATGACTACGCGCGGGTGGCGCAGTTCGTGCGTCGTTTTGCACCCGCACGCTGCCTGACGCTCGATGCGGGCTCCTTCGTGCAGTGGCGGTCAGGACGATTGACCGCCACGCATGCCTCGTGGCGCCTGAGCCGCTCCGGCGCTCTCGCCGAGGTGCGCCCGGCATGATCGCCAGCCTGCGCGAGCTGCTCGAGGGTGGCCGGCCGGCCTCCGACAGCGTCGATGCGTTCATCGCGACCAATCGATTTCCACTCGTCGATCCGACGGGCGTGACGTTCGTGTTTCGCGGTGAAGCGGACGCCGTGCTGTTGCGCTGCTTCATCCACGGCTTGCCCACGGCGCAGCCGCTCGAACGGATACCGGAGACCGACCTCTGGATGCTGCGCATCGACCTGCGGCCGAATTCGCGCATCGAATACAAGTTTGAAGTCGTGCGCGGATCCAGCAGCGAGCTGATCACCGATCCACTGAATCCCGTGAAGGCTGCCGATCCCTTCGGCGCCAACTCGGTTTGCCAGGGCTTCGGCTACGAGCAGCCGGGCTGGACGCTGCCCGATCCGCTCGCGCGACTCGGCGCGTTGGAGGAACTTCATCTCAGCAGTGTCGCGCTGGGTTCGAAGCGGCGCCTGCTGGTCTATATCCCGGCGCGCTTTCGACGCAGCCGGCGTTATCCGCTCCTGATCGCGCATGACGGCGAGGACTATGTGCGGTTCGCGCACCTGAAGACCGTACTCGACAACCTGATCCACCGGCTCGAGATTCCGCCGCTGGTCGTGTGCCTCACTCAATCCCCGGACCGCCTGGCGGAGTACGCGGGGGACAACGATCACGCGCGCTTCCTCGCCGAAGAAGTGCTGCCGCTCATGCGCTCGAGCTATCCGCTGATCGACGCGGCGGGCGGTCGCGGTCTCATGGGAGCGAGTTTCGGCGCCGTGGCCTCGCTCCACGCCGCGTGGCGTTACCCGGCGCTCTTCGGCCGGCTTCTGCTCCAGTCAGGTTCGTTTGCGTTCTCCGATATCGGTCATCACCGGCGCGGCGCGGTCTTCGACCCGGTGGTGCGCTTCGTGAACGAGTTTCGCGCCGCGCCGGGCCAGCCGGCGGAGCGGATGTACCTGAGCTGCGGGATCTATGAATCGCTGATCTACGAGAACCGCTCGATCGTGCCCTTGCTCAATGGGCAAGGGATCGAGGTGCGTTACGAAGAGGTCCGCGACGGGCACAACTGGCAGAACTGGCGGGACCGCCTGCGCACCGGCCTCTCGTGGCTGTTCCCGGGGCCGCTGTGGATGGTGTATGAATGAGGCAAGGCCTCGGGCGCAAGGCCTCGAGCCTCGGGTGAAGATCAAGAACATGGCGGCAAAGAGGCATCCAACATGGCTCACGTGACCAGGCAGATTGGCCTCTCGCTGGGCGCAGACATCTGCTGGCCGATCTGCTTCGAGGAGATCATGCGCCGGCTGAAGCTCAACATTCCGTGGCGGGGCGACACCGTCGGCTTCGAGGTGAGCCGCGTCACCATCGAGCCCTTCAACCTGCGCCAGCCCTGCCGCTACGACGTGGTCATCGATCGTCTCACGCACTGGTACCACGTGAGCCGCGAGTGGATCAAGAAAGCCGTCGTGCTCGACGACCTGTACGTCTTCAACAACCCGTGGTCGATCCAGGCGAACGAAAAGCACGCGACGTACTGCGCGATGATGCGTCTCGGCCTGCCGATCCCGGAAACCTGGATGGTCCCGCCGAAAGCGTATGACAAGTCCGCTGATCTCGAGACCACACTGCAGCGTTACGCAAAGCTCTTCGACATCGGGACCATCGGCAAGCAGATCGGCTATCCGCTCTTCATGAAACCCTACGATGGCGGCGGCTGGGTGGGCGTCACCAAGATCGACAACGAAGCGGCGCTGCGCGCCGCATACGAAGCGAGCGGCACCAAGATCATGCACCTGCAGGCGGGCGTGATCCCGTACGACCGGTTCGTGCGCTGCGTCGGGCTTGGCCCGCAAACGCGGGTCGTGAACTACGATCCTTCGGCGCCGCTGCACGATCGCTACCGGATGGATCGCGACTTCCTCGCGGGCGACGAG
>DATBIF010000318.1:0-10309 GCA_036557045.1 Steroidobacteraceae bacterium | reverse complement strand
GATCCTCCGTGATCAGGTCCTTGATCGGGGCCTGGAGCTCGGCAAATGTGGCCAGCGCCCGTTCGCGACCGCCACCCAAGGTGCCGCTCCACGCGCCGCCGACCTTCCATTGCCAGTCGAGCGAGCCGCGGTACTCGGTGTTGTTCAGCTCATCGAACGTCTGGAAATCGTTGCGCGCCACCATGGCGTCCAGGAGCAGCTTCTGCTGGCTCAGGTTGAGCTCGGCGTCGAGGTCCGCGCCGACGCGGCGGATCACGTCGGACGTGTCGTCGGTGCCGAGGAGCCCCAGGGCCGGGTCGTTGTCCGCGAGACGGAACAGATTGCTGTCCCGCACCGCACCGGCGAAGGCATCAAAGCGGATGGGATCGGTTCTCGGCTCGGCAGGGTAGGCGGCAAAGCGTCCCTGCTCGGGCCAGATGTACCAGCTCTCCCCGTACCATTCCTGCGCGGCAGCACAGACGGGCAGCGAGGCAGCAATACCGATCAGACTGAGGACGATCGGGCGGCGGTTTCGTTTCATGACGGTTCCCTGTCCCTTGGCGGTCGCCGCACCTGCGGCTTCCATGAATTCAAGCAAGCTTCATGCCACACCCTTCGGAGAAGCCGCGCGGTAACTGTCGCAACTTGTCGACAAAGGCGAATCGCCGGTCCGCACCGAGTGCGACCGGGAATCCCCCGGACAGTTCGTAAGCCTGCTTATCGAGTTCGTAAGCTTGCTTACTGTTAGCGTGGCCACTATCTTTTGCAGGTGACTGACCCGGAACGCAACGGCACCCTCGGCCACCTGATCCAGGACCTGGCCCGGCTCATGGCGCAGCGCGTCGACGAACGCGCGCGTCGCCTAGGGCTGACCCGCGCGCAATGGTCGTTGATCGCGGCGTTGTTCCGGCGCGAGGGTTCGAGCCAGGCGGCCCTGGCCGAACATCTCGAGATCACACCGATCTCGCTCGGTCGCCTCGTCGACCGGATGGAGAAGGCCGGCTGGGTCGAGCGACGCGGTGAGCCCGCTGACCGACGCGCCTACCGCCTGTATCTCACCGAGCGCGCTCATCGCCTGCGTCCTCAGCTGCGGGCGCTGAGCGATCACGTGCAGACGCACGCACTGCGGGCGCTCGACGGGGCAGAGCAGGAGCGGTTCATCGATCAGCTGCGCACGGTGCGCGAGACCCTGGCGGCGGACCAGATCCGGCGTCCGGCATTGCGCGGACGCAGCACCCGTTGGAGTGGTGGTTCGTCAGCAGGCAAAGCCCGCATCCGTCGCCCGTGAGCCCGCGCCTTCGCGGTATCACCTCGATGCTCGTGTCGGTCGGCTTCTTCGCCGGCATGGACGCTCTCCTCAAGACTCTCTCGAACTCCTATCCGTCGCTCGAACTGGGCGCCCTGCGAGGCGCGGCATCGTTGCCGTTCGTCTTTGTGGCGACCCTGCTGCGAGGAAATCTGCGCGATCTCAAGCCGGTACGCTGGTCATTGCACCTGGCGCGCGGCGTTCTCGCGATCATCATGCTCACGTCATTCATCTATGCCTTGCGGCTGCTGCCGATGGCGGACGCCTACGCGCTGTTCCTCGCCGCCCCGCTGATCGTGACGGCGTTGTCCATGCCCCTGCTGGGCGAGCGCGTCGACTGGCGCCGCTGGGCCGCGATCGTGATCGGGCTCGCGGGCACGCTCGCCCTGCTCAGGCCGGCCGCATCCAACCTTGCAACGGTGGGCGCCCTGGCGGCGGTAGCCGCCGCGGTGTGCTACGCGCTCAGCGCCATCACGATTCGGGTACTGACGCGCACCGACACGACCGCGAGCATGGTGTTCTGGTTCATGGCAATGCTCACGATCTTCGCGGGCGCGCTGGCAGCACCGTCCTGGGTACCCGTGCGCTCCGAGCATTGGCTGCTGCTCGTGGGCGTGGGTGTGCTCGGGGCGCTGGGACAGCACTTCGTGACGGAAGCGTTTCGCCACGCGCCGGCCTCGACCATCGCCCCCTTTGAATACACCGCCATCCTGTGGGCGGTGGCGCTCGATTGGGTACTGTGGATGCACGTGCCCGACGCTCAAATGCTCGGTGGCGCCGCGATCATCGTGGCCAGCGGCCTGTACCTGATTCATCGCGAGCGCCTTCACCAGCGCGCCGCAACGATTTCGGAGTGCAACGTCCAGCCCTGATGAGCGTGGCGTGGCGTGGCGTGGCGTGTCGCGGAGAGGCCCGGGAGCGCGCGATTCGGCATAATGACCGTCCCCCCGGAACCTGCCGCACCCGGCAGGAGATCTCAGCATGGCGAGGAGTGGAACATGACGATCAAAGTTGGCGACAAGATGCCTTCGGGCACATTCAAGATGATGACCAAGGACGGACCCCAGAACCTCACCACCGATCAGCTCTTCAAGGGCAAGCGCGTGGTGCTGTTCTCGGTGCCCGGCGCCTTCACGCCGACCTGCGATGCCAAGCACCTGCCTGGTTTCGTGGAGCAGGCGGCCAAGATCAAGGCTAAGGGCGTCGACACGATCGCCTGCATGGCGGTCAACGATGTGTTCGTCATGAATGCCTGGGGCAAGGCGAGCAACGTCGGCGACCGGGTGCTCATGCTCGCGGACGGGAACGGCGAGTACGCCAAGGCTCTCGGTCTTGAACTGGACGCCAGCGGCTACGGCATGGGCCTGCGCGGGAAGCGCTTCGCTGTCATCGCAAAGGACGGCGTCGTCACGCACCTCGACATCGAGGGACCCGGCGAATTCAAGGTCTCGAGCGCCGAGCACGTCCTCGGACAACTCTAGCAAGCGTTCGCAACCACGTGCGGCCGGGAAATCCCCAGGCCGCACGCGGTAGTTGCAGGCTTTTCTTCTTCCCCGCTGGTAGGGAAAGCCCGTCAGCACAGGCGGCGAAACCCCTGCCGACATTACTTAATTGCCCAAAGACTGTTGAGTTCGCTTCAACAGTCGTGCATATTTCATTGCGTGACAAAGGCAAACCCGTCGAAAGGCGGGGACGCAAAGCCACCGGTCTTCAGGGAGTATCCCAATGACAGCGGGGTTGCCACGATCCAGCGATCCGGATTTCGAGCCGTCCAGGCAAAGCTCCGAGTCGCTTCCGGCACCTCCCGCATGCGCGAACGCTGAGTTGGTTGAGACCGACTTCACAGCACGTCGCGTGTCTTAGGAACACTCTCGGGATCGCGCATCGAGAGACATAACGGGCTGGGAATTCGGGGGTGGACCAATGAGCGAGCGGGTGGGGGCACACGCACGCGTTGCCGGAAGCGCACTGGCCGACTCGGCGCCAGTCGAGGCCACGCTCTACATCATCAATCTCCTTTCATCGACGACACCCATGACTCTGGAGGTTCCGTATACGCCGGAACTTGAAGGGTTTGCGGTGTTTCGCTCGCGTCGCGTCGAGGATGGCCGCGATCGCTTTCGGCTGCACCTCGGATACTTTGAATCGCAGGCCGAGGCAGAGAGGGTGCTGGCAGCTGTGCGGCCCCGCTACCCGGCGGCCTGGGTCGCCCTCGCTCCCAAGGACGCGATGGGCTCGCTCGATGACACCAGCGTCGCGCAGTTCAAGCTGATCCGGGGCAGTCGCACGAACGCACCGGCTGGAAAGCCGGTGGTCGCGGCGCCCGTAAATCATGCAAGGGCCATCCCGGCCACGGCGCCCACGATCAAGCCGGCACCCCTCATTGGAACGCCGGTCCGGGCGACGCTCGTCGCCCCGCAATCGCGCCTGGCTTCCTCGCCCGGTCACGCTCCGCGTGCGTCCCTGTCGCCCACCGACGTGCTCAAGCTCCTCGAGTCCGCGCCGCGAGCCACTCGCAGGGCCGCGCCGCCAGCGCCCAACGCGCGAGAGCCGGCACACGCCAGCGCGCCCGAGCCGCAGAAGTTTGCCGTGCAGCTGGTCTGGTCGACCGACATGGTGGATGCGGCGCGCGTTCCGCAACTCGCGATCTTCGACGCCTACACTCTCTATACGGTGCAGGTGGAGCGTGCCGGCCGGCGCTGGCATGGCCTGCGCCTGGGCTTCTTCAGCGATCCTGTTTCCGCGCGCCAGGTGGCGCTTTACGCCCGCTCCGACTTCTCGGCTGCTGCGGTCGTCCCCGTGAGTGACCGCGAATGTGCGAAAGCCAACGAAGTGGCCGCGGCACACGGCCAGCGCACGGGCCAGTCCACGCACGCTCCGAAGAAGGACACCGACACGATCGAGCTCAAAGAGGACGATACGCCGCGAACGCGCTCGGCCCCGTTGCAGGAGTCGTTGCTGGCGCCGCTCGAGCCGCTGAAGCCCGAGACGCCGAGTGCGAAACCGATGGTTCAGCCGAGGCCGGCCGGCAGCGTCAAGAACAGGCCGATCACGGTGAAGGCGCCCTCACGTGCTCCGCAGGCCCCCAAGAAGCGCGTCGCCAAGACGACCGAACAGTTGATCGAGGAATTGGGCGCGGACACGCTCGATCTCGATCTCACCAACGTCGGTCGCGACGACCTCAACGACTCCGGCGTACGCCACCTGTCGGTGTCGGTCGTACAGCGCAAGTCGCCACTCGGGAGGCTGCTCGCGAAGGTCGGGCGGCGGCGGCACGCCTAGCCGCGCGCGGCCAGGCGCACCGCAGACGCGCTACGGCGCGTTGTAGAAACTGCTCCATTGCCGAGCCTGCTCGGCGATCGTCGGCGGCAGGTTGACGACAGACCGTTCCGCAAGCCGCCGCGCGGCCCTGCTGACCCATTGATAACGCGTGTCGCCCGGCGTCTGCGCGAGCAGCACCGGATGCCGCAGCTGCTCCAGCATTTCTTTCACCGGATATTCGAATGCGGCCAGGCACAGCTCTCCGTAATGGGCGGGCTGTTTCATGACGTCGACCAGCATCGGGTGCAGACGGGCGGCAGTGAGATCCGGCGTTCGACGCCGCACCGCTGTGCGGTCCGAGTCATACCACGGCCAGCTCAGTTCCTGGTCACGCAGGCGCTGCCAGAGCGCCAGCAGATGCGTGCCGTCGCGAGTCGGTATCAACGGCGGACAGAATTGCTTGCGCAGCGCGCGTCGCTCGCTGGCGGTGAAAAAGAAGACGCCGTCGAGAATCATGCGATGGACGCGCTCCGGGACCGTCCGTGCCAGCTCGATGGCGAGCGGCGTCGCCGTGAACTCGGCCAGCAAGTCGACCTCGCGCACCTGGAGCGAGTCCAGCAGGTCGAGGAGCACGAGCTTGTAATTCGCGACCTCCGGGTTGGTCACCGGGTCGGAATCGCCGAGCCCGGGCAGATCGATGGCGATGACCGGGCGCTCGGCGGCGAGCTCCTGCATCAGCGGGCGCAACTGTGCACTCGAGCCCGGCGCCTCGTGCAACAGCAGGAGCGGGCGCTTGCTGCCGCCGCCCCGGCAACGCAGATGCACCTGGCCATGTGCCAGGTCCACGTATCCGCAGCGCTCGCCGGCCCCGGTCGCGGTCTGCCGCTCGGGCTGCGCCGCTCGCGCGCTGCGATCGCAATGCTCGCGAAAAATGACCCGTAAACGCGCGCGCCATTCCTCATCATCGGCACGAATCCGTTCCACGCCGATATTGGCGGGCAGATTCTCGGGCAACGCGTCCAGCGCCCGATACAGGAAATCGTCTTCGCGTGCCGTCACGACGATGCGCGCCTGCGCCTGCAGCAGGAGCTGGCGCGCGTCGCAGCGCTGGATGGCGAGGGGTGCCGCGGCGTAATGGGTCGCTGCGCTGAGAATGTCGAGCGCGTAACCGTGCAGCTGTGCCGCGTCGGGCAGGCTCGCGTTGAGGCGTGCCCGCTCGCTGCGAGCGAACCACGGATAGAAACGATGCGCGTCGAGCAGGCGTGACCACTCGCGCGTCAGGTGACTGCCGTCGTCGCTGAGCTCGAACGGCGGGAGGTAACGCTGCAGGAACTGCGCATCCGGCAGTTCCAGCGGCAGGGACAGCCCGTCGAGCACGGCGACCGCCACTTTGGCCGGCTGCTGCACGGCGAGCTGCAAGGCGAGCTTCGAGCTGCCGTGATAGCCATAGACGGCGCAGCGCTGGATACCCAGCGCGGTCAGTGCTTCGGCGACGCGTGCCGCGAAATGACTGGCCGTCGGCGCGACTGGGAGGTTGAATGCGGGCGTATTGCCGTAGCCGGGAAGGTCGAGCGCGATGAGCGTGAACTCGTCCGCCAGTGTTTGCATGAGTCCCGTGTACACGCTCGATGAGCGCGGCGGCTCCGGCAGGAGCAGCACGACCGGTCCCTGCCCGGCGCTGCGATAGTGCAGCTGGCCGTTGCTGGTGGCGACGTAACCCTTGCGGATGCGCCCGGCGGCGGACACGTGCATTCCGCTCAGGCCTTGTTACCGATCAGCTGTTCGAATTCGGGCAGGATCGTGAACAGGTCGCCGACCAGCCCGATGTCTGCGACCTCGAAGATCGGCGCGTCCGCGTCCTTGTTGATCGCGACGATCGTGCGCGCGTCCTTGATGCCGGTGAGATGCTGGATGGCGCCGGAGATCCCGATCGCGATGTAGAGCTCGGGGGCGATGATCTTGCCGGTCTGTCCCACCTGCAGGTCGTTGGGAGCGTAGCCGGCGTCGACTGCGGCGCGCGAGGCGCCGACCGCAGCGCCGAGCTTGTCGGCGAGCGAGTAGAGGAGGTTGAACTTCTCGGCGCTGCCGAAGGCACGCCCGCCCGAGATCACGCGCCGCGCGGCTTGCAGGTCGGGACGATCCGCGGCGTCCGACGACACCGAGATGAAGCGCGTGTGCGTGGGCAGAGCGACGGACAGCGCAATCGTCTCGATGGCGGCTGAGCCACCCTCAGGCGCGGCTTCGAAAGAAGCGACACGCACCGTTGCCACCAGTTGCTTTCCGGCCGGAACTTCCACCGTCAGGATGGCGTTGCCGGCATAGATGGGACGCCGGAAGCGCTGTGCGCCCTCGACCGCCATGATGTCGCTCAGCTGCGGCGCGCCGAGCAGCGCCGCGACCCGCGGCATCAGGTCCTTGCCGAAGGTCGTCGAGGGACCGAAGACGTGAGTGAAGCCCTTCGACAGCGCGGCCACCTGTGGCGCCCAGGTCGCCGCGAGCGCGTGAGCGTTGGCCGCGTCGTCGACCCTGAGCACGCGATCGACGCCGCTCAACGCCGCGGCCTGCTGGCACACCGCGCCGCCATCGGCCGCCAGCACTGCGACGGCGACCTCGGCCTGCGGCAACGTCCGCGCGCAGGTCACGCAGCGTGCGGTGCTCGGATTCAGCTCGTTGCCGTCATGCTCGGCGACGATGAGTACCCTGGTCATGAGAGCAGTCCCTTCTTCTTCAGCGCCGCGACCAGCTCCTGCGTGTCTTTCACCATGATGCCGCGCTGGCGTTGCGGCGGCGGATCGCAGCGCACGACCTTGAGCGTGTCCACAGGAGCAACCCCGAGAGCATCGGGCTTGAGCGTGTCAAGCGGCTTCTTCTTCGCCTTCATGATGTCCGGTAACTTCACGTAACGCGGTTCATTGAGTCGCAGATCGGTGGTGAAAACGGCGGGCAGGTCAACTTCGATCGTCTCCAGGCCCGCATCCACCTCCCGCGTCACCCGGGCGCGTCCGTCGGCAAGCTCCATCTTCGACGCGAAGGTCGCCTGCGGCCGGTTCCAGAGCGCCGCCAGCATCTGCCCGGTCTGGTTGTTGTCGTCGTCGATCGCCTGCTTGCCAAGGATGACGATCTGCGGCTGCTCGCGCTCGATCAGGGCCAGGAGGATCCGCGCTGCGCTCAGGGGCTCGGGGGCCGCTTCCACCTGCACGAGCACTGCACGGTCGGCACCCATCGCCAACGCCGTGCGCAACTGCTGCTGGGCGTCGGCAGGACCAATGCTCACGGCGATGACTTCCTGCGCCGCGCCGCGCTCCTTGATGCGCAGAGCTTCCTCGAGCGCGATCTCATCGAACGGATTGATGCTCATCTTGACGCCGTCGGTGACGACGCCGCTCCCGTCGGGCTTGACACGAATGCGCACGTTGAAGTCCACGACGCGCTTGACGCATACCAGAATCTTGCTCATCGAACCTGGATCCGCCGAAGGGGGAGTGCAATCGTAGTCGAGAGCGCGCTGAAACGCAGCTTCGGAAGTCGTCGAGACGCGCCTTGCATCGGCGGCTGCGACTCCGTCAGTCTGCGCCGTGGGCCCACTGGCCAAGCGGATCGAAGGCATGGATCGATGAGCGGTCTGGCGCGCGTATTGGCTGGTGCGGCTGTCGTTCTCGCGGTGTTGTGCCTCGCCGTCTACCTGTCGGATCCATGGTTCTGGAAACGGTTGTTCACCTTCCCGGGCCCGCAGGCGGTCGCCGACGTCGAATGGTTCCAGCCCACCGAGGTCGTGCCCGCCGGGACGCGGCGGGAATTGTCGACGGCAGCGCCGGATCGGGCCGGCATTCCAAGCGAGACGCTCGCTGCGGCGCTGGAGTATGCGACGCAGACCGATTCGCTCGCGTTGCTCGTCTGGCATCGGGATGCACTCGCGCTCGAGCGCTACTGGTCCGGCCAGGATGCCGGCTCGCGCACCGATGGCGGCGGCATTCACGCCACGATTCTCGGGTTGCTCTACGGCGTGGCCCTCGAGGAGGGCCTGATTGCTTCGCTCGATGAGCCGGTGGCGAGCTACTTGCCGGAGTGGCGCCACGACGTGCGCGGAAAGATTCGTATCCGCGACTTCCTGCAGATGGCGAGTGGACTCGAGCTGGGTGCGGTGTCGATCAATCCGTGGAATCCCGCGCTACGGCTGTTCCTCAGCGGGAATGTCACGACGGTCGCGCTGAGCACGCCGATGGCGACCGTACCCGGCACGCAATTCGAGTACAGCAGTGTCGATGCCGAGATTCTCGGCATCATCCTGCAACGCGCCTCCGGAAAGCGCTACGCGCGCTATCTGTCGGAGCGCCTGTGGAGCCGGCTCGGAACCGGAGCTGCCTTGGTCTGGCTCGATCACGAGGCGGGCATGGCGCGCACCTTCTGTTGCCTGCAGGCGAGCGCGCGCGACTGGCTCGCCGTGGGACGGCTGATCCTCGACTCCGGCCAGGTGGGCAGCGCACAGGTCGTTCCGGCGGCCTTCATCGCCGAGATGCTGAAGCCCTCCGCAGCCAACCCGAATTTCGGGCTCGAAGTCTGGTTCGGGGATGCTCCCGCGGGCGTGCGCCGCTACAACCGTCACAGCGAGGTTTACGCGCGGCAATCGGAAGCGTTTCTCGCGCCGGACGTGATCGTGCTCGATGGCGGTGGACTGCGCGTCTACATCGTTCCCTCGCGACAGCTCGTGATCGTGCGTGTCGGCGCGCGGCGCGCCGATTGGGACGACGCGAAGCTGCCCAATGCCATCCTGCGCGGGGTATCCTGAGCGCCCATGCTGAGCTACGCGATCCGCAGGCTCTGGGGCGCCATCCCTACGTTGCTCATCATCGTGACGCTCACGTTCTTCGTGATGCGGCTCGCACCGGGCGGCCCCTTCGACCAGGAACAAAGCCTGCCGCCGCAGATTCGCGCCAACCTGGAGGCCGCCTACGGACTCGATCAGCCGCTCGGCGTGCAGTACTGGCGCTACCTGCGCGGCGTGATCCACGGTGACTTCGGGCCGTCCTTTCGCTACCGGGATTTCACGGTGAGCGAGCTGATCGGCCAGGGACTGCCGGTGAGCGCGACGCTCGGGCTCGCGGCGCTCGCGCTGTCGGTCCTCGTGGGCATTCCGCTCGGAGCGCTGGCAGCACTGCGTCACGGGCGCCCGCTCGATCACGCGGTGAGGTTCGCGACGCTGCTGGGCCTCGCGCTGCCAAGTCTCGTGATCGCGCCGCTCCTGGCGCTGGCGTTCGGCGTGAAACTCGGCTGGCTGCCGGTCGGTGGCTGGGAGCCGGGGTCGTTGCGCACACTGGCGCTGCCGGCAATCGCACTGGCGCTGCCGTTGATCGCGTTCGTGTCGCGGCTCACGCGCGCGAGCGTTCTCGAAGTGCTCACGAGCGGTTTCATTCGCACCGCACGTGCCAAGGGAATGCCGGAGTTCGTCGTGGTGACGCGTCATGCACTGCGCCCGGCGTTGCTGCCGGTCGTGAGTTATCTCGGGCCCGCCACCGCCGCAGTACTCACTGGCTCACTGGTCGTCGAAACGTTCTTCAACATCCCGGGCATGGGCAAGTACCTCGTGCAAGGCGCGCTCAACCGTGACTACACACTCGTGATGGGGTTCGTGATCGTATACGCGGTACTGACGCTGCTCATGAACCTGCTGGTGGACCTCGCTTACGCGATTCTCGACCCGCGCGTGCGCCATGATTGAAGCCGGTTTGTGGCGCGATGCCGAACGGCGTCTGAGAGCAAACCGGG
>DATBIF010000317.1:0-2892 GCA_036557045.1 Steroidobacteraceae bacterium | reverse complement strand
TGAGTTCCTCCGCCGGCTTCGAACTGCAGCAGCGCCTGGCGGATGAGCCGGCGCTCCTCGGCAGGACGGAGCGTGTCTGGCTGCTCGCGGATGACGATCTCGACCAGTACTACAAGGGACGGATCCTGCGCAGCGAGCCCGAGAGCGCGCGGCCGCTGACCGATCAGCAACTCGACTGGGCCGATCAGCTGCGCAAATCCGGCGTTGCGCGCCTGCGTTTCAACACCCGGTTCTTCACTTCCGGAGACTCGCGCGAGCCGGAACTTGCGGGCGTCTGGGGCGCCGTGGCGGGAACGTTCTTCACGCTGCTCGTGACACTGCTGCTGTCGTTCCCGATCGGCGTGGCGGCTGCGATCTATCTGGAGGAATTCGCCAAGAAGAACCGCATGACCGACCTCATCGAGGTGAACATCAACAACCTCGCGGCCGTGCCCTCCATCGTGTTCGGACTCCTCGGCCTTGCGGTGTTCATCAATTTCTTCGGCCTGCCGCGCTCGGCGCCACTCGTGGGCGGGCTGGTGCTGACGCTGATGACGCTCCCGACCATCATCATCGCGAGCCGCGCGGCCCTGAAAGCGGTGCCCCCGTCGATCCGCGAGGCGGCGCTGGGCATGGGCGCATCCAAGATCCAGATGGTGGCCCACCACGTCCTGCCGCTTGCGCTGCCGGGCATGCTTACGGGTACCATCATCGGCATGGCACGGGCGCTGGGCGAGTCGGCGCCCCTGCTGATGATCGGCATGGTGGCATTCATCGTCGACATACCGAAGGGACTGTTCGATCCCGCGACGGTGCTGCCAGTCCAGGTGTATCTCTGGTCCGATATCCCGGAGCGCGCCTTCGTCGAGCGCACTTCGGGCGCGATCATCGTGCTGCTGGCGTTCCTGATCGTGATGAACGGGCTCGCCGTTCTGTTACGCAACCGTTTCGAGCGTCGCTGGTAGGCGGCCCAAGGCAATCGAGAGGCTGAAATGAACAACGCGGTCGCCGAAGAGAAAACTGTACCGGCCAGCGCCGAGGCGGGCGTCAACGTCAAGCCGAGCCATCGCCAGCCCGGCGGTGTGGATCTCACGCCGCAGGACCGACGCACCGTCGGCACGGTCACGGTCGACAACCCGATCATGTCGGCGCGTGAGGTGAACGTGTATTACGGCGACAAGCACGCCATCAAGAACGTGAACCTCGACATCGGCCGCAACCAGGTGATCGCGATGATCGGTCCTTCCGGGTGCGGCAAGTCCACCTTCCTGCGCTGCCTCAACCGCATGAACGACACCATCGAATCGGCGCGCATCACCGGCCTCATCACCATGGATGGCAGTGACATCTATGACAGGCGCCAGGACGTCGTGCAGCTGCGCGCGCGCGTCGGCATGGTGTTCCAGAAGCCGAATCCGTTCCCGAAATCGATCTATGAGAACGTCGCGTACGGTCCACGCATCCACGGGCTCGCTGCGGATCGCGCCGAGCTCGACGACATCGTGCAGACCAGTCTGCTGCGCGCGGGACTCTGGGACGAAGTGAAGGACCGTCTGAGCAACTCGGGCACCAGCCTCTCCGGCGGCCAGCAGCAGCGGCTGTGCATCGCGCGCACGATCGCAGTGAATCCGGAAGTGATCCTGATGGACGAACCCTGCTCGGCGCTCGACCCGATTGCGACTGCGCGCATCGAGGACCTGATCGACGAGCTGCGCGCGAGCTACGCGATCTGCATCGTCACGCACTCGATGCAGCAGGCCGCACGGGTGTCGCAGCGCACGGCCTATTTCCATCTCGGCGACCTGATCGAGGTTGGCGAGACCGATCGCATCTTCACCAACCCGCGGCACAAGCTCACGGAAGACTACATCACCGGGCGATTCGGCTGACCGGGTGGCAACGCCATGAGCGAAATCACCGAGGGCCATACCGTCAAGGGCTACGACGTCGATCTCGCGGGTCTCAGGCTCGGCCTGCTGGAGATGGGCGGACTGGTGCTCGACCAGGTGCAGCGCGCGGTAAACGCGCTCGTCAACGGCGACGAAGTGCTGGCGCGGAGCGTTCTGACGCGTGAAGACGAGGTCAATGCGTACGATGTGCGCATCGACGAGGACAGTGTCGCGCTGATCGCGCGTCGCCAGCCGATGGGCAGCGATCTGCGCGCCATCATTTCGATCGCGCGCGCGGTGTCCGACCTGGAGCGCATCGGTGACGAGGCCAAGAAGATCGCCCACGCCGTCATCCGCGGCGATGGCAAGCGCAGTACGCGGCCGAGTCCGCAGCTGGCGCGCGATGCCCGGCACATGGCGCGCTTCGCCCAGGAGATGTTGCGCGATGCGCTCGATGCCTTCGATCGCATGGACCCGACGGCCGCCGTCGAGATCGTGCGGCGCGACCTCGAGCTCAACGCCGAGTTCCAGGCGGCGCTGCGCCGCCTTCTGACGCAGGTGATGGAAGACCCGCGCCGGCTTCCCGCGATGCTGGACGCCGTCGCTGTCTTGAAGTCACTGGAACGTGTCGGCGATCATTCCAAGAACATCGCGCGTTACGTGCTGTACCTGGTGGAAGGCCGCGATGTCCGTCACGAGGACACGGCGGTGCTGATCGCCGAAGGTGCACGCAGGACAGGCCCGCCTCCCTGAGCGGCAGGAGCGGCGTGGCCACTGGGTGACAAACCTGTCGGCGGCGCCGGATCACGACCACTGACGGCAGTCATCGAGGATGTATCCCCGCAAACACAGGTGACCGGCGCCGTCGAGCAGGTGTCACCCAGTGGCCATCCGCTCCTGCGCTGACCGTGCAAGAGACTTGTGCGGCGAAGCGCCTGAGAGCCTGTGAGCTGGCGGCGGACGCCGCTAAGAGCCAACCGGCCCGCGCACTGCGCGGAGGAAATTGACCAGGTTCTTAAGGCAG
>DATBIF010000316.1:0-12751 GCA_036557045.1 Steroidobacteraceae bacterium | reverse complement strand
ACCAGCTCCACCTGCTTCCGGAACGCCGCGATTCGTCACCGCCCGCGTTCGTCGCCGTGAACGCACCTCCTGCGGAGCGCAAGGACAAGGAGGCGAGCGCCACCGCCAACCTGCTGCCGGCGGACTGGCATCCACAGCTCGAAGCGGCGCTGCGCAATCACGATGCGGAGTTGCGACGCTTCATGATGGCGACCCTGGATTCGTTCGCCGACCGGATCGAAGGGGAGGTGCGCGCCACGTTCGGTGACGCAGCGGCCCTGCAGAGCGAACCGCCGGAGCCGGCGAAGACAGTTCCCTACTCGTGGCTGGCGGCCGTGCTCGCATCGCTCCTGGCGTGCGGCGTGCTTGCCGGGCTTTACCTGAAGGCCCTGGACGCCGGCCATCGGCTGACCGCCGAGAGCACGCGTCTGCAGCAGGCGAACGCGCAGCTCACCCTCGCCGTGCGGCGACTGACCGAGGCGCAGGCGGCCGCCGAGAAGGAACGAATCAACGCATCGGCAGCCGCCTCGATCGCGGCCGGCATGCCGGCCAGCATCGCCAACGCAGCGGGAGGCGAGTCGCGCGTCGAGCCGGTTCCATACGGCGAAGCGCCCCTGGCGCTCGCCCGCGTGGATGCGCTGCGCGATTATCTCGCCGCGCTCGAGCAGCAGGCCTTCAGGGGCACGGTGCGGGTGAGCGTGTATCGCGGCCGCTTCTGCCTCGTGGGGAACGCGAGCGAGGGGTACGCGCTGGCGCCTCCGGAGCTGTCGATGGCCAAGTGCGACCTGGTGGGCAACCCGTTCGACGAAGCCCTGAATCCGGCCCAACGCCAGTCGCTCGCCTTCGCGAACCTGGCTTCCAGCGTCCGGTTGCGCACGAACGGCGTCATCAAGGTCGTGGTCGCGGACGATCCCACTGATGCGCGCACGCTTGCGGCTTATCCCGGCACCTCTGCCGGCGTCACGGCTTCTCAATGGAACGAGATTGCGATGCGCAACAACCGCGTCGAGTTCACCGCCGCACCTGCGGCAGCGAGCCCATGACGGAGTTCAAGCCGCCGATCTGGCTGCGCAACGCCCACGTCCAGTCGATCCTTCCCAGCCTGCCGCTGCGCCGCGCGGCGGTGGAGCGACGCGCAGTCCCACTCCTGCAGAGCAGTGTCGAGCAGGTGATCGATTGCGGCGAGGGCGTGCGCTTGCTCGGCCTGCATTCCTCGCAGGAGCGTCGCGGGCGAGCCCGTCCGGAGCAGCTCGTCGTTCTGCATCATGGATGGGAGGGGAGCGCCGAATCGCTGTATGTCCTGACGCTCGGGCAATTCCTCTTCGAGCACGGCTTCGACGTGCTGCGGCTCAATCTGCGCGATCACGGCCCCACGCATCACCTGAACCGTGAGCTGTTCCACTCGTGCCGCATCCAGGAAGTCGTCGGCGCCGTTCGCCAGATCCAGTCGCTGTATCCGCAGCAGGCATTGAGTCTCGTGGGGTTCTCGCTGGGCGGGAACTTTGCGTTGCGCGTCGGCGCACGCGCCCGCGAGGCGGGGATCGAGCTGCAGCGCATCGTCGCGATTTCGCCGGTGCTCGACCCGGAGGTGACCCTCGATGCGCTCGAGAACGGCGCCGCGATCTACCGCCGGTATTTCATCTGGAAGTGGTCGCGCTCGCTCCTCAGGAAGCAGCTCGCCTGGCCCGATGTCTACGACTTCGAGGAGCTGATGCGCGACCGGACGCTCACCGCAATGACGGACTACCTGGTGCGCCATCACAGCGAATTCCCGGACTTGCGCACCTACCTGCGTGGCTATGCGCTGGTGCACGGCGCGCTCGAGTCGCTGCAGACGCCGAGCCGCATCATCGCGGCGCATGACGATCCCATGATTCCCGCGCGTGACCTCGGGCGGCTGCCGCGACTTGGCAACCTGCGTATCACGCCGACGAGCTTCGGAGGCCATTGCGGATTCATGCGCAGCTGGCGCGGTGACAGCTGGATCGCCGCGGAAGTCCTCAACGAGCTGCGACCGCGCGCTTCATCTCCTTGAGCCACGCAAAGAAACGTTCGAGCAACCCGGCATCGGACAGCGGCGCGAACAGGCGCACTTCGGAGGCGCTGCGCCACTCCGCCGGCTGCTGAGCAATGAGGAACCCGAGGCCGCGTGCCGTGGCCTCCAGCTCCGCGTGACGATGCACCGGCAGTGACAGGAGATCCGCGAGCCTCTGGCACAACCAGTCGCTGGCCGCGTACCCGCCCGTCACCACGACGCGCTCGAGCCTCAATCCCGCGTGCTGCATCTCGTCGAGGTTCACGCGCACCAGGAAGAGAATGCTCTCGAGCAGCGCCACGAACCGTTCCTGCGCCGAGCCGGCGCCGACGAAGCGCGGCGTGAGGCCGGCGACCCAGAACGGTGACCCGAGCCCGGCGACCCCGTTGATGAACAGCGGCGGCTTGAGCTGGCGGCTGGCATCGAGCGAGAGCGCGGCGAGCATGCGCTGTGTATCCGGGCCTTCGACTTCGGCGAACCAGTCGAGCGCACTGCCGGCGCCATTGATGGTGCCCTCGAGGGCATACAGCACGCGCCGCTCATCCGACCAGATCACGCTCGTGAGCAGCGGCGGCGCAATCGTCGGCTGCGTCAGCGGCGCCTGTATGAAGGCACCGGTGCCGATATTCACGTAGGCGGCATCGGTGCGGGTCGGGCCGAACGCGAACGGCACTGTCGATTGATCGCCGGTGCAGATCTCGAGCGGCACACTGCGGCCGTTGATCCTGAGGTTGCCGAATCGATGGCGGGTGCCGACCGGTGTCGGCAGGGCCGATGCGCTCACCCCGAACAACTGCAGCAGTGGGGGTGACCAATCACGCGTCGCGGGATCGTAGAGCTGGGTGCGCGAGGCATTCGCCGGGTCCACCAGGAACGGGTGCTCCTCGAGCAGGCGGAACAGCAGAAAGCTCGACAAGGGCCCGCAGGCGAGCCGCCCGGTTTCCGCAGCGTCGCTCACCGCGGGGAGGTTCTCCAGGCACCAGCGCAGCTTGCTCGCGCCATAGTGCGGCGAGAGCACGAGGCCGGTGCGCGCATGAATCTCGGACGCGTGCGCGGCGAGCCGTGCGACGAAGTCGGCGTTGCGTCGGTCCTGCCAGGAAATCACCGGCGAGAGCGCCGCACCGCTCACTCGATCCCAGCAGACGATGGTGGAGCGCTGAGTTGCGAGGCCTGCGGCGACGATTTCTCCGCAGGCGGGCATGCGCCGGCTCGCGTCATCGATCGCGCTTCGCAGCGAATCACAGATCTGCTCCGGATCGTGCTCCACGCGATCGGCGGCAGGCTTGAGAGTCGCGACCGGGGCGTAGCACTGCGCGAGCGCGTCGCCCGAGGAGTCGAAGATGATCGCGCGGCTCGCATGGCCGCCCTGGTCCAGCGCCAGGTACAGACGCTCGTTCACCTTGCGAGTGTAGAAGAAACTGACGGTGCCGAACCACGGCGAGGGTTCGCGGTCGTAGCTCGCACTGACTGCGCTTCGAGGACCAGGAGGCCATGGCTGCACCCGACAGGCTCTATCCCGGCACCATTGGGCTGCTCTGGCTCGCGTGGTTCGTTTATTGGCGGATCTCGGCGGTGGGTACGAAGGCCACGCAGCGGGTGGAATCCGCGCTGTCGCGGGCCTCGCACATCATTCCTGTATTGATCGGCGGCGTGTTGATCGGCGTCGGTAACATTCCGCCCGCATGGCTGCACGGGCGCCTGGTGCTCGATCCATTGCCTCTCTACATCATCGGAGCCGCACTCGTGGCGCTCGGCCTCGGCTTCGCGGTCTGGGCCCGCGTGCACCTGGGCACGAACTGGAGCGCCGTCGTGACGTTGAAGGAGGGGCATGTGCTGGTTCGCACCGGCCCCTATCGCTGGGTTCGCCATCCGATCTATACGGGGCTGCTCGTGGCGCTATTGGGCACGGCGCTGTCGCGCAATGACTGGTGTGCGCTGTTGGGCTTCGCAATCGTGACCGCCGCGCTCATCCGCAAGCTCTCTATCGAAGAGCGCTGGATGCTCGGCGCGTTCCAGGACGAGTACGCTCGATACAAGGCGCAGGTCGCGGCCCTGATCCCGTTCGTCTTCTGAGCGCCCGCGCCCGCGGGTGTCTCCTCACGGCAACGCTATTCCCCGGAACGCACGCGAACCGGCGCGTTCTCAATCCGGGCATGCATCAGATGCAGGGATGGCCAAGCGATCACTGGTCTTTTGCGGCGAGCTGACGGCCCGTTGCTGTCAGACTTTTCCGACTCTGAAGGAGATCCGACCATGAAAGGAATTCTGACTGTGGCAGCCGCCACGTTGTTATCCACCGCGGCATTCGCGCAGACCTCGCCATCAGGCGCGGGATCGGTATTCGATCAGTTCGACACCAACCACGATGGCAACGTCAGCCAGGCCGAGGCGCAGGTGAACTCGACCGTGACGGCGAACTTCAGCCAGGCCGACACCGATCGTGACGGCAAGCTGAGCAAGTCCGAGTTCGATGCGGCATTCAAGCCCGCGAACGAGCCGATGAACCAGACGCCGCCGCCGGCCAGCCAGTCGTCGCCGTCGACTACGCCTCCAAGCGATATGCCGAGCGATCAGCCAACGAGCCCGTCGCCCGGCACGCAGCCGCCCGAAGAGGCGCCTCCGAGCACCCAGCCTCCGCAGAAGTAAGACGTAAAAGTCACCGGCCCGCTGGCATGTAGGGCGATTGGACCTGCTGCCAGCCGGCGCCGAGTGCCTTGTAGACCGCGACCAGCGAAGTCGCAGCATCAGTGCGACTCTGGGCCAGCAGGTCCTCGGCTTCGAGCTGAGTTCGCTCGGCGTCCAGTACCTGCAGAAAGTCTGAGACACCTTCTTCGTAACGCAGGCGCGCCAGGCGCGTCGCGACGGCACTCGCGTCAGCCGCTTGCGCCAGCGCCGCCTCACGGGCGCGCGACGTGGAATGATTGATGAGTGCGCCCTCGGTGTCCTCCAGGGCGTTGAGGACGGTCTGCTCGTAGCGCGCGAGTGCGCCTTCAGCACCGGCGCGCGCCGCGTTGATGTTCGCCTTCACGTGGCCGATATCGAAGATGCCCCACGAGATGGATGGCCCGTAGTGATAGATCTCGGCGTCCTTGTCGCCGATGGCGCTGCTGTTCACCCCGTTCCAGCCGAAGCGCCCGGTCAGGGACACATGCGGAAACAGGTCCGCGACTGCGACACCGATCAGTGCCGTGGAGCTGGCCAGGTCACGTTCCGCCACGCGCACGTCCGGCCGCCGGCGCAGCCACTCCGTCGGATCGCCGACCGGCGTGAATTCCGGAATCGCGGGAATGGGTCGCGGCTCGAGGCGCTCGTCGGGCGTGCCCGGCTGATGCGCAGTCAAGACGGCCAGCCGGTACTTGGCGCGAGCGATCGCTGCCTCGAGCTGCGGAAGCGTGGCCAGGGTGGTCGACAGCTGAGCCTGGGCGCGTGCTACGTCGAGATCCGTGCCACGGCCCGCATCGAGCCGCTGCTGCGTGAGATCGCGCGAGCTCTTCTGCACATCGGCATTGCGTTGCGCGACCTCGTAGCGGTTCTGCAACCCCCGCAGCTCGAAATAGTTGCGCGCCACTTCGCTGGTCACGGTGACAAAGGCGTCGTCGAGCGAAGCGAGCGAGCTGTCGACCGCGGCGCGACTCGCTTCATAGCCGCGGCGCACGCCGCCGAAAATGTCGATCTCCCAGCTGGCGTCAAAACCCGCTTCCCAGTAGTCGAACTTGCGTTGATTCAGGGGCACGCCCGGCAGGTCGGTCGGACTCACACGGGTCTTCGCCTCGAGACCGTTCACATTCACCACCGGCAGAAAGTCGGAAGCGGCGCCGAGACGCAGCGCGCGCGCCTGGTTGAGTCGTGCCGCTGCAATCCTCAGGTCGTGATTCGCGTTCAGGGCGTCCTGGATGAGGCTCGTGAGCGCCGCGTCGTTGAACACGGTCCAGAACTGCGAGACGACTGGCTCTGCGTGAAACGTCGCGTTCTTCGCGCCCACGAACTCGCCCGGCACTGGCGTGTCCGGCTCTTTGTAGTTCGGTCCTACTGCGCAAGCAGTCAGCGTGGCAGCCAGGAGGGCTGCTGCGACCGTGCGCATCTTTGCGGCGCTATGCATGTTCACCTCGCGTGAGTTCAGGTGCTGCGGGTGCCGCTGCTGCCGCGCGCGGACCGCGCAGCCGCGCCGCGAGCCGCTGCACGATCACGTAGAAGACTGGCGTCAGGAACAGGCCGAACAACGTGACGCCGAGCATGCCCGAGAACACGGCGATGCCAATCGCCTTGCGCATCTCCGCGCCTGCGCCGGTCGCAAGTGCCAGTGGGACGACACCCATGATGAAGGCCAGCGATGTCATCAGGATCGGACGCAGTCGCAGACCTGCTGCTTCGATCGCTGCAGCCTCGGGCGTCAGGCCGTGGTCCTGGCGCACCTTGGCGAACTCGACGATCAGGATCGCGTTCTTGCACGCGAGCCCGACGAGCACGAACAGCGCGATCTGCGTGAAGATGTTGTTATCGCCGTGGGTGAGCCACACGCCGGTGATCGCGCACAGCAGGCACATCGGCACGATCAGGATGATCGCGAGCGGCAGCGCCCAGCTCTCGTAGAGCGCCGCGAGCACCAGGAACACGAACAGCACGCACAGCGGGAATACGAACAGCGCGGTGTTTCCCGCCGTGGTCTCCTGGTACGTGAGATCGGTCCACTCGAACTTGACACCATTCGGCAGCGTCTCGTTGAGGATGCGCGAGATCTCCTTGAGCGCCTGTCCGCTGCTGACGCCGGGCGCCGGCCCGCCGTTGAGGTCTGCCGACAGATAGCCGTTGTAGCGGAAGACACGATCGGGACCATTGGTCTGGCTGATCGTCACCAGCGAGCCGAGGGGCACCATCTCGCCCTGGGCGTTGCGCGTCTTGAGCAGCCGGATGTCCTCGGGCCGCGCACGGTACTGCGCGTCGGCCTGCGCGATCACCTGGTAGGTGCGGCCGAAGCGATTGAAGTCGTTGACGTAGAGCGACCCCAGGTACACCTGCATGGCTTCGAAGATGTCCGTGATGGCCACGCCCTGTTCCTTGGCGCGCACACGATCGACGTCCGCAGTGATCTGCGGCACGTTGATCGTATAGCTCGAGAACACGCCGGCGAGCTTCGGATCCTTGTACACCTCGCCGAGCGCGGCCTGCAGCGCACCGTAGAGCTCGTCGTAGCCGAGGTTCGCGCGGTCCTCGATCTGCAGCGCGAAACCGCCGAGGTTGCCGAGTCCATTCACGGGCGGCGGCGGGAACACGCCGATGTACGCGTCCTGGATGGCGGCGAGCTGCTGATTGAGCTGCTGCGCAATCGCGGGCCCGCTCAGCGCCTTGCCCTTGCGCTCATCGAAGGGCCTCAGGCGGAAGAACACGATTCCGGCGTTCGAGTTGTTGGTGAAGCCCTTGATCGAAAAGCCCGGGAAGGCGACAGCACCATCGACGCCCGGGTTCTTGAGCCCGATCTCCGACATGCGGCGGATGACCCGCTCGGTGCGATCGAGCGAGGCCGCATCCGGCAACTGCGCGAAGGCGATCAGGTAGAGCTTGTCCTGGGTCGGAATGAAGCCGGGTGGAACCAGACGGAACATCAACCACGTGAGTCCGATCAGCGCGGCATACACGACGGCCGCTGCGCCCTTGCGACCGATGACATGCGTCACGCCGCCGGAATAGCGCTCAGAGGAGCGGTGGAAGAAGCGATTGAACGGGCGGAATATCCAGCCGAAGAGCCGATCGATGATGCGCGTGGCGATGTCCGGTGCCGCGTCCCTCGGCTTGAGCAGGACCGCGCACAGCGCCGGGCTCAGCGTCAGGGAGTTGAACGCCGAGATCACGGTCGAGATGGCGATGGTCAGGGCGAACTGCTTGTAGAACTGCCCCGTGAGACCGGAGATGAAGGCGATCGGCACGAACACGGCGCACAGCACCAGTGCGATCGCGATGATCGGGCCACTCACTTCCTCCATGGCGCGATAGGCCGCATCGCGCGGACTCAAGCCGCGCTCGATGTTGCGCTCGACGTTCTCCACGACGACGATCGCGTCGTCGACCACGATGCCGATCGCCAGCACCAGGCCGAAGAGCGACAGGTTGTTGATCGAGAATCCGAACGCCAGCATCAGGCCAAACGTGCCGACCACCGAGATCGGAACCGCCAGCAGTGGAATGATGGACGCGCGCCAGGTCTGCAGGAACAGCACCACCACGATCACCACCAGGGCGATCGCCTCGAGCAGGGTCTCTATGACCGCGATGATCGACTGGCGCACGAAGACCGTGGTGTCGTAGACGATCTTGTAGTCCACGCCCTGGGGGAAGGTCTTCCTGATCTCCGTCATCGTCTTGCGCACGTTGTCGGAGAGATCGAGTGCATTCGCCCCAGGCTTCAGCGCAATCGGCAGCGCCACCGCCGGCTTGTTATCCAGCAGGCTGCGCAGCGAATAGGTGCCCGCGCCGAGCTCCAGGCGTGCGACATCGCGCAGGCGTGTGACCGAGCCGTCCGGCGCGGACTTGACGATGATGTTGCCGAATTCCTCTTCGGTGACGAGCCGTCCGGTGGTGTTGACGCTCAGCTGGTACTCGACCCCCGGCGGCGCAGGCTGCGCCCCGATCACGCCGGCGGCGACCTGCACGTTCTGTTCGCGAATTGCCCTGACGACATCGCCGGCAGTGAGATCGCGCGAAGCGACCTTCTGCGGATCGAGCCAGACCCGCATCGAGTAGTCGCCGGCGCCGACCACGCGCACTTCGCCCATACCCTCGAGCCGCGCCAGCTGGTCGCGGACCTGGAGCACTGCGTAGTTGCGCAGGTACACCATGTCGTAGCGGTTGTCGGGCGAGTAGAGGTGCACGACCATCAAGAGGTCGGGCGAGCTCTTCAGCGTGGTCACGCCGAAGCGGCGCACATCCTCGGGCAGTCGTGGCAGCGCCTGCGACACGCGGTTTTGCACCTGTACCTGTGCGATATCGATGTCGGTGCCGACCTTGAACGTGACCGTGAGTGTCATCACGCCGTCGGTGTTCGACTGCGAGGACATGTAGAGCATGTTCTCAACGCCGTTGATTTCCTGCTCCAGCGGCGCGGCCACGGTTTCCGCGATGACCTTGGGGTTCGCACCCGGGTACTGCGCGCGCACCACCACCGAAGGCGGCACCACCTCCGGGTACTGACTGACCGGCAGGTTCCAGACGGCGATCGCTCCGATGATGAAGACGATCGTGGAGAGGACCGCCGCGAAGATCGGGCGATCGATGAAGAATTGCGCGAACTTCATAGGGCTCTACGCGACTCGTTGTTCTGAGAGACTTGCGTGGGGCCGCCGACTTCCGGGAGGAGGGCCGAGGGGGGCACGTCCTGGTCCATCGGGACCGTCTGCGGCGAAACGAGCATGCCGGGCCGCACGCGCTGGACGCCGTTCACTACGATCGTGTCACCCGGCTTCAGACCGTCGAGCACGACGCGCAGGCCCTGCACGATGCGACCGATCTTCACCGGTCGATAGCTCAAGGTCTTGTCCTCGCCGACCACGAGGACGAATTTCTGGTTCTGGTCCGTGCCGACGGCGCGGTCGTTGATCAGGATCGCGTCGTACTGCCCGCTGCCGAGCAGCTTGATGCGCGCGAACAGTCCGGGCGTGAAGAGTCCGTCGGGATTGCGAAAGATGGCGCGGCCGCGGATCGTGCCGGTCGCCGGGTCGAGCTGGTTGTCGACGAAAGTCATGTGACCGGGATGCGGAAATCCTTCTTCATTCGCGAGTCCCATCCACACGGGGTTCGGTTCGTCACGCGAGCTGGATCGCTCACCGCTCCTCGCCATGGCCGCGTACTTCAGATAGACCTGCTCATCGCCCGTGAACTCGACGTAGACGGGATCGACGGACACGACGGTCGTGAGGAGCGTCGCCCTTTCGCCGCTGCCGACGAGGTTTCCAGGGGTGACCTCCGCCTTGCTGACGCGGCCCGCAATCGGGGAGACGACCTGGGTGAATTCGAGATTGAGTCGAGCGCTTTCGACCGCGGCAGAGGCGGCTTCGACACCGGAGCTGGTCTCGTGCGCGCGATTCACGCGCTCGTCGTACTCTTCCTGCGAGATCGCACGCGCTGCGAGGAGCCGCTCCGCGCGCGCCACTTCGTTGCGAGCCAGCTCGGCGCGGGTCTTGGCGGCAGCGAGGTCGGCCTGCGCCTTCGAGAGCTCGGCACGATACGGACGTGGGTCGATGACGAACAACAGGTCGCCCTTCTTGACCTGGCCGCCTTCGGTGAATGCCACGCGCTCGATGTAGCCGGATACACGCGGCCGGATCTCCACGCTGTCGATCGCCTGGATGCGTCCCGTGAACTCATCCCAGTCGTTGACCTTGCGCTCGACGACCCTGGCAACGCTCACTTGCGGCGCGGGTGCGGAAGGGGCCGCCTGCGGCTCACATCCCGCCAGCAACATCGCGATGACGATGAGCCCGGCTGGAAGGAAGTACGTGCCGAAACGTGCCGCGGTCCGCGTGATCGTGGGGGTGATGTTGGCAAGCATACTGAGTGTCCCGTTCGATGACGGCCGTCCTGGATGGCCGTTTGTGGGATCGCAGAGTATGCGCTCAGCCAGAGTTGAAAAAGCGCGGGGTTGAACTTCACTCTTGCCTTTGAATCACCAATCGCGGTGCAGCTAAGTCCTCTGACTGGCTGGAAATAGCGACAACAGGAACTCGAGAAAGGCCTGCACCTTGGGCGTGGGGTGGCGATCCTTCACGAACAGCGCGGAGACCGGCCGCTCGATTGCATAACGCCACTCGGGCAGTACTCGGACCAACAAGCCGGCAGCCACCGGCCGCTCCGTCATGAACCCCATGACGGGTGCAATCCCTGCACCGGAGATCGCGGTTTCGAGCAGCGCCTCGGGGCTGTCGACGAGGATGCGACCGCTGACGGACACCTGCTTGACGATGCCGTTGCGCGCCATCGCCCATTCGATCACGCGACCGTTGTTGGGGTTGAAGAAGCGAATGCAGTCATGATCCTTGAGGTCCTCGGGCTCCACCGGGGTCCCGCGACGCGCGAGATAGTCGGGCGAGGCGACGGCAACGACATCGGGATTCCACAACCGTCGCGCGACCAGGCGCGAATCGGTGAGCTCGCCGACCCGCACGCAGATGTCGATCGCTTCGTTCACCATGTCGGAGAGGCGGTCGGAAAAGCTCAGCTGCAGCGTCACATCCGGAAACTGGGCGAGAAAGCGTGGCAACGCAGGGATCACATATTCGCGTGCAAGTGTGAGCGGCATGTCAACGCGCAGCCGCCCGCGTGGACGCTGCCGGGTTTCCACGACTTCGGCTTCGGCATCCTGCAACTGGGTTACCAGCGCCTGGCAGCGTGCGTAGAATGCGGTCCCCACGTCGGTGGGGCTCAGTGAACGTGTCGTGCGATTCAGCAGCCGGATGCCGAGGCGCTCTTCGAGACGCGACACGGACTTGCTGACGGCGGAGGGCGTGACACCGAGCTGATTGGCGGCAGCGACGAAGCTCCCGGACGCCACGACGCGTACGAAGGTCACAATGTCGCCCAGGTTGTCCACGAACGGTTTGCCTCCTTGGGCGGATTATTCATGAGCGGGCGGCACCAGTGAAAGTCGATCGTCCCTGTTTATCCCCGGGGCGGGTGCATTTAGGCTCTCGGCCCAGAATGGTCAGGAGTGTTCATAGATGTGGTTGGTGACGCACGCGAGCGGGACCATCGGCAAGGCGGTGGTGGCAGCGGCATCCGCACGCGGGCTCGATCTGCGGCTCATGGTTCGGGACCTTTCCCAGGCACCCGCGGATTTTCCCAAAGATAAGCTGGTCGTCGGAAGTTTTGCCGATCCCGTCTTCCTGGCCGAGGCGTTGCACGGCGTCGAGGGCGTGATACTCGTTGCGCCGCTCGGCCCCGAGACGCCAGATCGGCACGCAGCGGTTGCCGCCGCCGCCAAGACAGGCGATGTGTCAAAGATCCTGCAGGTGAGCGCTCTCGGCGCGGACCCGAAATCGCGTCTGCGGCTGCTGCGCTGGCACGGCGAAGCCGAAACGCGCGTGAGCTCGCTCGGCATCTCGCCGGTGGTGCTGCGTCCTGCACTCTGCATGCAGGTGCTGTTGAAGCAGGCGGTGCAGATCTCCTGCTCCGGGCAGATCGAAGCGCCGGCGCGCGGCGGCCGCTGGCCGCTGGTCGATGCACGCGACGTGGCGGACGTGGCGGTCCACGTGATGGAGCACGGCAGCACCGAGCGCGTGCTCGAGCTCACCGGCCCCGAGGCGCTCGATTATTTTGCGATCGCGCAGCAGTGCTCCGAGGCCCTGGAACGCCACATTACCTACGTCGATGTCTGCAGCCCACGCGCACGCGGCACGCTGGAAGCGCGCCGCCTGTCACCGCGCCTGATCGAAGCGCTGCTCGAGTACTGGGATTACGCGGCGGCGGGCGCGCTGCCGATGAAAGTCACCGACACGATCCCGCGGCTCCTCGGCCGGCCGGCGCGCAACCTCGGTGATTTTCTGCGTGATGCGCTGCCGGAGTTCCGGCAGGCATCCGGGGCGTAAGAGCAGTCCGCTTGTGTCGTTGGCCGGGGGTGCCCTTGGGCTCCTGGGTGGAATTCGCAGTGACGATCTTGAATGAGGAACATTCAAGATCGCACGCGAACCCTCAGTCCGGGCGGCACTCAGACGACGATCTGTTAGCTGACCTGAAATGAATCCGGTCTGAGTG
>DATBIF010000315.1:0-2304 GCA_036557045.1 Steroidobacteraceae bacterium | reverse complement strand
CGGAGTCCGCACTCATGGAAATTCGCCCCATCATCAGCGCCATGCTGCGCAACCGGACCGGCGCCATCCTGGTCGCCCTGCAGATCGCGATCACGCTCGCGGTGGTGACGAACGCGCTCTTCATCATCAACCAGCGCCTGGAGAAGATCGGTCGCCCTTCGGGCATGGACACCGAGAACCTGATCTTCGTGCAGAGTTATGGCTACCGGCCGGACTACAACCACAAGGTCACGATCGAGGAAGACCTGGCGCTGATGCGCGCCATGCCCGGCGTGATCTCCGCGTCGGCGATCACCGGCATCCCGCTGAGCGGCGGTGGCAGCTCGACGAGTTACAAGGCGTCGCCTGACAAGTCCTCACCGGATGTTCCGGGCAACTACTACGAGGTCGACGAGAAGGGCGTGGATACGCTCGGCGTGAAGCTGGTGGCGGGACGCACCTTCAGCAAGGACGTGGTGCGCTTCGAGGAGAACCGCAACAACTCGCAGTTCGTGCCGGAGATCATCGTCACGCGCGACATGGCCAAGGCACTCTTCGGCACCGACGAAAACGCAGTGGGCAAGCAGGTCTATGACACCCTGGGCCAGTCGACGACGATTGTCGGAGTCATCGACCACATGCTGGGCGCGTGGGTCGACTGGGACAAGCTCGCGCAGGTCGTGTTCCACCCGGTGGTGCAACCGCCGCCCTTTGTTCGTTATGCGGTGCGTGCCGAGCCTGGCCGCCGCGACGCCCTGATCGCGGAGCTCGAGAAGAAGCTCACCGAATCCAATCCGACCCGCGTGATCAGCTGGGTGCGCCCGCACACCTATTACATCGAGCGCAGCTACAAGCCCGATGCGCGCATGGCGGTGCTGCTCAGTGTCGCCATTGCGCTGCTCGTGACCATGACGACGCTCGGGATCGTGGGCCTGGCGAGCTTCTCGGTGAACGCGCGCACCAAGCAGATCGGCACGCGCCGCGCCGTCGGCGCGACCAAGCTCGACATCCTGCGCTACTTCATGGTCGAGAACTGGATCCTGACCAGCGCCGGGCTCGTGGTCGGCTGCATCCTGGCGTACGTCTTCAGCTACTGGCTGAGCACGGCCTATTCGCTCCCCAGCCTCAAGCTCAGCTACGTGTTGCTGGCGATTCCGTGCATGTGGATCCTTGGGCAGCTGGCGGTGCTGGTCCCGGCGCGGCGCGCCGCTTCGGTGCCACCGGCCGTAGCCACACGCACCGTGTAAGATTGCAACGCGGCAGCCCTGTGCCGCATCCAAAGGGGGTACGAATGACCTTCGCCAGGGGATCGTGCCGCCACCGCGTTGTGAATGCTCCTCGAAGCGCGGCTCTGAGAGCTGCAGAGCGCCGAGCGCGCGTGTCTCGCGTATGCCCACGGTCCTGCTGATCGACGACAACCCCGCGGTTCGCACGGCACTCGAAGTGCTGCTGTCGCTGCAGGGCCTGAGCGTCGTCGAGGCCTCGAGCCCGGAAGAAGGCCTGCACCGGCTCGCGCAGTCGGACATCGATCTCGTCATCCAGGACATGAACTTCCGGCGCGAAGCGACTTCGGGCAAGGAGGGCGTCGAGCTCTTCCATCGCATCCGCAAGTCGAACCCGGACCTGCCGATCATCCTGCTGACGGCCTGGACGCACCTGGAGACCGCGGTCGACCTCGTCAAAGCGGGCGCGGCCGACTACCTGTCGAAGCCCTGGGACGATGCTCGCCTGCTCACCACGGTGCGCAACCTCCTGCAGCTGCGCTCGGCGATCCTCGAGAAGCAGGCGCTCGCGCGCAGCCGGCGCGAAGTGCGTGAGACGCTCAAGGAACGCTTCGACCTGCGCGGCGCCATTTACGACAGCGACGTCATGCACGAGCTGCTCGTCACGGCGACGCAAGTGGCTCCGGCAGAGGTCCCGGTGCTGATTACCGGTCCGAATGGCGCGGGCAAGGAAGTGCTCGCGGAGATCATCCAGGCGAACTCCGCTTGCGCGGACGGCCCGTTCATCAAGGTCAATGTCGGCGCTCTGCCAGGCGAGCTGATGGAGAGCGAGCTCTTCGGCGCAGAGGCGGGCGCCTACACGGGCGCGGCTAAGACCCGGCAGGGCCGATTCGAGGCGGCGGACGGCGGCACGCTGTTCCTGGACGAGATCGGCAACCTCTCCATGGCCGGCCAGGCGAAGCTCCTGCGCGTTCTGCAGACCGGGGAATTCGAGCGCCTGGGATCGAGCGTCACGCGCCGTGTGCGCGTGCGCGTCGTGAGCGCAACCAACGCCGACCTGCGTGCCGCGATCCGTGAAGGCCGCTTTCGTGAAGACCTCTTC
>DATBIF010000314.1:0-10794 GCA_036557045.1 Steroidobacteraceae bacterium | reverse complement strand
AACTATGATCATGAATAACCGCGAAACCGCGACCCGGCACCAGTCAATACGCGGTGGTATCGAGGCGGGTGAAGTTCATGACCCAGTTCGTTTCCCAGGTCTTGCCATCGTCCGCGGAAAACGCCTGCTCCCAGCGCGGCGTTGCGCCCGCGACGTGCGACCAGGTGTAGCGCACGCGGATCGGCCGGCCTTCGAACACGTCCGTTCCCTCGAATACGCCGACGTCGCCGACGAAGCCGCCGGTCACCGGCGGCTGCAGGGTGCCGCTGCGGTTGTCGATCCAGTAGATCGACCACTGGCCCGTTCTCGCATCGAAAAAACGCAGGCTCATGCCCACGTAGCCCGGCCAGAAGTCGGTGCGAAACTCGTCGCGGTTGCCGATGCCGCCGGGCAGCGGGTAGCAGGTGCTCTGCGCACGAAACTCCTGCCATTGATGGGAGCCGTGCAGCCGCTCGACCAGGCGCCGGTTCTCGACCAGCCAGCGGCCGCGCAGAAAGTCGAAGTCGCGCGCCTGGCCCTCGACGCGTGCCGCCTCGCGGTACGCGAGGAGCCACTCGGCGTGCAGATTTTCCGCGTTGCTCATCGTGCTCATCAGGCCGCCAAGAGAGGCGGGCGGCAGGACCGCGAGAAAGCGAATCCAGGTGTTCATGGCAGTCTCCTCGACCAGGTGGGCTCGCCCATCGACGCGAAGCACGGTACTGCACATATAGGGCGTAAACCGCCCTGTTGAGGCGTAAGCTGGGCGCATGTATCACCCGACGACACGCGTGCTCGGGGTCCTCGAGCTCCTGCAGACGCATGGGCGCATGAGCGGCAGCGAGCTGGCGCGGCGCATGAACGTCGATGGACGCACGCTGCGCCGTTACATCACGCGACTCGAGGAAATCGGTGTGCCGATCACCACGGAGCGCGGCCGGCACGGCGCGTACATGCTGGTCGCGGGATACAAGCTTCCGCCGATGATGTTCACGGATGACGAAGCACTGGCGCTGTCCGTCGGCCTGCTGGCTGCGCGCAGTCTCGCGCTGTCCGATGCCGCTCCGGCAGTTGCCAGCGCGCAGGCAAAACTCGAGCGCGTCATGCCGGCCAATCTGAAGCGGCGCGTGAGCGCGATCGATGAGACTGTCGCCCTCGATCTGTCGCCTTACCCCGGAGCAGCGGCCAACGATGCGTTGCTCGCGCTCAGCGCCGCGGCGCAGTCACGCAAGCGAGTGTCGATGCGCTATCGGGCCGCGCAGCGCGCCGAGACCGAGCGCAATTTCGATCCCTACGGTCTCGCCTATCGCGGCGGACGCTGGTACGTCGTGGGAATGTGCCACTTGCGCAATGGGCTGCGCTCTTTCCGACTCGATCGCGTGCTCTCCGTTCGCCCGCTGGAGACCGGCTTCACGCGGCCGAAAGATTTCGATGCGCTGGGGCATCTCGCATTTTCGATCGCCACCTTACCGCGAACGCATGTCATCGAAGTCCTGCTGCGGACTGAGCTGCACACCGCGCAACGCGAGTTGTTTCCCTCGCTCGGCCTTCTCGAGCAGCGCGAGGACGGCGTGCTGTTGCGCGCGCAGGCGGACAACCTGGATTGGTTTGCGCGCGAACTGTCGCGGTTGCCGTTCGAGTTCGAGATCCGTCGTCCGGCGGAACTGCGCGATGCGCTGCTGAAATGCGCCGGGCGCCTGCAGCGTCTTGCCGCGGAAGCCGCGAGGTGATGCGGCCTGTTTCGCACGAGCCAATCCGGCGCGCGCTCAGCCTCGCTGCCTACTGATCGATTCGATCGCAACCCCCCGGCTCCTGCGGCTCGCTGCGCAGGTAAGTGTATTCGCTGCCGTTCCAGCCCCAGATCGGGAAACACCATCCCGGCCCGCCGATGCGCACATCGGCATAACCCAGGTGACGCGTCTCGAGAACATCGACGCTCGCGCCCGGGAATCCAAGGTTGGAGCGCAGTTGCCCGTCATGGCGCAGGAACAACAGCACCGACCTTTCCGTGTACCCGGAAGTGCAGGTGTTGCCGAAGATGACCACCACCTCCGGAATGCGATCAGCATTCAGATCCGGGTACTCGACGCTCGCCTCGGCCGCCTGGCCACACACAGTGTCGATGAAACCCTGACCGTCCGGCGCGAGAGCAAGGCCCAGGCTGCCGAGGATCTGCTCCTGTTCCGCGGCCGTCAGGCCGTGCGCATCGTCGTGGAACAGGAGTGATACGCCCCTGGATGCGGGCGAGTTGCATGCCGCGCACAGGACGCACGCGAGGAGGATTGCGTGGCCGTGCGCGGGCATGCTGTTGCGTTACTTGCTCGGCGTGGTTGTGCCCGTTTTCTTCTTGAAGAGATCCAGCATCGTCTTGGTCACTTCGGTGGCCAGCGTCTCGGCCGTAGCGGGCGGCGCAGTGCCAGAGCTGGCGGCAGCCCCCGGCAACGGCACATCCGGCATGTTGGTGCTGAGGTTGTTGAAGCTCAGGCTGTGATCGCGCACGGTGCGGATCTGCTGGCTCGGCAGGATCTCCAGCTGGTCGACGATCAGGCTGTAGTTCCAGGCGGTGCCGAGTTGCTGGTTGCCCGAGTTGTAGCGGATGACGCCGAAGGTGGCCTGGCGCGATTCGCCGGGCTGCAACGTGAACTGAGGATCAGCGCGGTTGCCCTCGACGATGCCGATACCCTGCGAGCTCGTGTCGTGCGTGCCCGGGCGGCCCCACGCATAGCGATTGCCGAGGTTGTCGATCGCACCGCTCGAACCGGTCTTGTAGGCGAGGATGAGCGGCTGGCTGGAGACGTTGAGGAACTTCATGGTGATCGTCAGCAGGTGATGGCGCGCATTGCCGACGGGACCGGCGGTGAGCTGTGAAACCTGCGCGACGAACGGGCCGCCACTGGCGCAGCGCGCCGCACCGGCGCACGGGTCCGTGAGTGGCGCCGGTGCTGTGCCGGAGGCTGGTGCGGTTGCGGTGCCTGCGGCCGCGGCGCCAGCGACAGCCGGAGCCGCGCCCGTTGTCGGCGCAGTGCTTGCCGGTGCTGCCGCGGGAGCCGGCGTCCCGGCTGCGGCGACGACGTTCTGGTCGAGCCGCGCGAAATGCAGGGCATGCTCGGCCCCGAGACGGTACTGATCCGCCGCCACGGTGTTGATCTCGCGGATCGCGAGGTCGATGTCGAACCTGGTGCCGAGAATGCTGTTGGCGTTCGGCACGAAGCCCATCTCGAAACGCGCGTCGCCTGACTCGCCGGGTTGCAGCGTGAACTTGGAGTCGAACGTCTTGCCGCTGATCAGGCCGATGCCGCGCACGTTCGTCTCGGCACCGACCGCATAGCGGTTGCCCTGGTCGTCGATGGCAATGCCGGAGCCACTGACATAACCGAGGATCAGCGGCGTGCTCGCCTTGCTCTGGAAGTGCACCGTCATCGTGATGATCTTCCAGCGCCCCGAAGCGCTGGTGCGGAAGTCGGTGACGTTCGCGACGAAGGTTTTCGCTTCGGCGCAGGTCACGCCTGTGCAGCTCCCGGCACGCGCTTGCGAATGGCCGAAGGCGCACACGAGTAGCGCAACAGACAGGAGGCTGCGAATGATGTGGATATGGCTCATGACGAATTCCCCAGCGTGAGTGTTGTCTTCAGTCCTTCTTCTTGTTGGCCCAGTCGGAATCGACCAGCGCGAGCCCGATCTTGAAGGTCTGCGGAATGGCATTGCCTCCCAGGCTGAAGCCTTCCTCCACCTTGACGTTGAGCACCAGAGGACTGCGCTGCGGTGTGCCGTAGATCAGGAGCGTTTGATCGATCGAAGGGCCCCAGCCCATGACATAGGCATCGCCGCCGGCGTTGCCCGAGGCGACCGGTCCGTAGCGATTGATGGCGGTACGGCGCAGCAGCTCGTAGTCGAGGCGTGGCACGATGCGCTCGATCTGCACGGCGCGCACGATCTCGTCCGCGTCGTAGTAAGCACGCATGCAGACATCGCCCGGCCGCGGCTCGCGCCGCCGGTCGCCTCCATAGCTCAGGTTCATGCACTTCATCAGATCGAGCTCGATGTAGCCGGCGTAGCGCTCGTCGAAGCTGTCGCCCTGCCGGCGCTGGTGACGCGTGGGCTTGCCATAGAGGCGCTCGACCGCGGCCTGCAGATCATCGATGTCGCCTCCGACCTTGAGGCCCGCGACATCGACGGTGGCTGGTGAAAAGGGCGGTGGTGCGGAAGCGGCCAGCGCGGCCGCCGCGGCCTTGAGATCGGGAGCGGAGACCACCTTGCCGTTGCGATCGACGACGCGCACCGCAATGAGCTCGGCGCGTGCCACGTTCTGCCCGGACACGAGGCCTGCCGGGTCTCCCTGGCCGACGATGCGAAAGCGAATCTGCGTCTCGACGCGCCGCCCGATCTGGTTGAGCGCGGTGTCGAACGCGCGCGCCTGTTCCTTGTCCGCAATGCGGATCGGGCGCGCGGCTTCCGCGTTCGCGAAGACGACGCGATATTCGGCATTGATCAATGACTTCACATAGAAGGAGATGTAGTAGCCGGGTTGAAACAGGCTCACCGAGAACTCGCCGCGGTCGTGGTCGTACTGGCTGATCGAGTCGTCGATCACCGTGGCAAATTCCGTCTTGTCGCTCGCCGCGTCGTAGATCGCATGCAGCCGGGCGACCTCCTGCTTCATCACCTCGGGACGGTCGAAACCGGAGGCGTTGCTCACCACCCGCGACATCGTGGCCGCGCGCTCGAAGTCGAACGGCTGACCGGTGATCTTGTGATAGGTGAGCGCGAGCTGCTCGGGGTCGACGTCGTCCTGCTGCGCGATTGCCGGGCGCAGCGCGAGGAGCGCGAGCACACCGATTACGAAGGTCAGCCGCTGGCGAAGCGGAGCAGGCGTTCTCATTTCTTTTCTCCTTCCTGGTGCTCGCGGAGCTGACCGCTCTTGCCGTTGGAGAAGGTCAGCATGGAGTGACCCTCGCGCTCTTCGATGCGAGCGGTGAGATCACCGTCGAGCTTGACCACGAGGGCCGAACCGTCGCGTGAGACGGAGTTGAGCCGCGTGGTGCCGTTATAGAGTTCGTCGCCCTGGCGCACGAACGAGGCCAGGCCGTAGACGTAGGCGAGGGCCTGTGTATCGCCGGGTGCACCCGGATCGATCTCCCAGACATCGCCCCGCATCGTCGGCAACGCCGCGGCTTCGGATTTCGTACCGGCCGTGGCGGAAGAGGAAGAGGAACCGCCGCCGCAGGCGGCCAGGCAGAGTGCGAGCGCACCGCTGCCCAGGCGCCAGGATCTCATCATCCCGTTCATGTTGTCCCCCTGCGCTGTGAAAAAGCGCGTCACCGGGTAGGACGAGAGTCGTGTGGATTCGTCAGGCCACGGTGCGGTTGGGGCTGGTACGCCGTCGCTGGGAATTTCAGCCCTGACAAAGCCCTGCGAGCGACGTCATTGCAGGCAGTTGCCTGCTTACACGACGAGGCGGGTCGGGTACTCTATGAGCAAAAGAACTCCAGCCGGAATTCATCCGAGGATCTGTTGGACAGGCACGCATTCATGCGCGCGTGCCGCGAGGGTGGGCCCGCCATCGAGCAGGCGTTACGCGCGCTTGATCAGTCGTTCTTCGCCGTGTTGTACCGCGATTGCGTACGGACGTTGCGCGATCGCGAGAGTGCGCGCGACCTCGTGCAGGAGACCTTCATCCGCGTGTGGCAGCGCTGCGCCAGCTTTCACGGGGACTCCGAACTCCTTCCCTGGGTGCGCGCGATTCTGCGGCACATCCTCCTCGACCGGCTGAGGCGGCCGGATCGCGAAGTCGCCATGGATCCAGAAGGCAGCACAGACTCAGAAGTTGAGCAGCGGATCGTCGAGTTGTCGCAGCAGAGAGTGCCCACGCCGGCGGACGCAGCCCGGCGCCAGCAGCTCGCAGACTGTTTTCAGCGCTGCTGGGAATCCTTTCGGCGCGCGGCACCCTCGCACGCGGCGGTCATGGCCTGGATCGTCGAGGACGGCCTCAGCAACGCGGAGATCTCGCAGCTCCTCGGGCGCTCGCCGGGTGCGACACGTGAATTCATCTCGCAATGTCGCAAGCGTGCACGTGTGCACTTCGCGGAATGGTACGAGCTGGCATTCGGAGGCGGCTGAAGCGTGAGCGAACGCAATGACCAGGAATGGCTGGATGCACTGGCGGGACGCGGTGGCGTCGACCAGGCCTCGAGCGACGTGCGCGAGGCGCGTGCCTTGCGCGACGCGATCCTGCATCGCGCGCAAGAGGAGCCCGAGACGGTCGAGAAGGTCGACGGCGAACGCGAAGACGCGCTGATTGCGCGTGCCAGGCGTGAGGGATTGCTTGACGCGGACGCGGGCAGTCCGCGGCCCACGCGCAGCCAACCACGAACGGCGTGGCTGGGCGGCTGGCGTTCGGGCCTTGCCTTCGCGGCGTGCGTCACGCTCGTGATCGGGTTCGCGTTGTGGCTGCAACCCGATCTTGCACCCGAAACGGTGCGCGGCGTGGAAGGGGGCATCGTTCGTGTCGAGGCGCGCGATCCGCTCGCCCTGAAGCGCACGATCATCGAGGAATTGCGCGCGGTCGGCGTCGCAGCGAACGGCTATGAAGTGCTCGGTCGAGAGGGCGTCGATGCGGATCTGCCCATGCCCCTTGCGCCGCGTGTACGCGGCGTGCTCGAGCGCCATCGTATCCCGGCGCCGCCCGACGGCGTCCTGCGCATCGAGATCGTTGCGCCCCCCGGGCAATGACCGTGCGCGCACTCTCCTTGTCCATTGTGGCGAGCGCCTGCCTGGCCGCCTCCAGCGCGCACGCCCTGGAGCTGCCTGCCTCCTGCAAGGACGCGACGGCAGCCGCTGGAGATGACGCCCCACTTGCCGAGCTACGCAAGCGCGCCGAGGCGCTCATCGAGACGGATCCGAACGAGGCGCTGCGCCTGCTGTGCGTGACCATTCCGCGCGCGGCACGCGAATACGGCGACGACTCCGCCGAGTACGCGTGGTGGGTGGGCTCGCTCGCGACGCCGCTCATCGCGTACATGGACAAGAACGCGGAAGCGATTCCGCTGCTGCAGGCGGCGCAGCCGATCCTGGAGAAACGCCTCGGGCCGTATGCGCCGGAGGTTGCCGAGATTCACGTCGCATATGCCTGGATCTATTTCCGCCAGAGCCGGCTCGCGGAGTCCGGCAAGGAATGGGAGGCGGCGCTGCGCGTGCGCGAGCGCACGCCCGGTGCACACAAGATCGAGCTGCAGAAGGTTCTCGTCGGTCTGGCGCAGGTGCGCTCGGCGCAGCGCGACTTCGCGGGCGCGCGCGCGGCACTCGATCGCGCGCACGCGATCCTGGTCGAGAACGGCGAAACCGTGAGCGAGGCTGCCGCGGCAATAGAGAACGTCTACACCAATACGGCGATGCGCGAGGAGAACTACCTCGAGGCGCGCCGCCATGCCGAGGCGCAACTCGCCATCGAGCTGCAGATGAAGACCACGGCGCCGCAGCTCGTGCCGGCGTACGCATTGCTCGGCCAGATCCTGGAGCGTCTCGACGAGTACGAGGCGAGCGAGCAGGCGCTGCGCGAAGCGGTGCGGCTGGCGGAGGGGGATCAGGGCCCGCTGCAAAGACATCATGTCATCGCTCTCACCAAGCTGTCGGCCATGCTGAGCGAGCGCGGCAAGCCAGCTGAGGCGCTCGATTTCGGGGAGCGCGGGCTGCGCTACGGCGAGGCGACGCTGGGTCCTGACGCGCCGCGACTCGTGCCGGTGCTGCAGACTCTTGCCGACGTGCATCGCTCGCTGGGCGAGTTGCCGGATGCACTGCATCTCTACGAGCGTGCCGCGGGGATCGTGGATCGGCACGCGAGCGATGTCGAGCGTCAATGGCTGGTCGCTTACTACCGCGGCTACGGGAGCCTCGAGTCGAGCCTGGGAGATCCGGTGCAGGCGGAGAAACTCCTGACTACGGCGCTAACCGTGGCCGGCGAGGAGGCAACGCTTTCGACCGAGCGCGCGCGTGCTCTCCTGTCGCTGGCCCACATCACGTCGCACACGGATACGGAGGGGGGCCGCGACGAACTGCTCCAGGCGCTGGAGCTGCTGCGCGCGAGGCTGCCCGAGTCGCACCCGGCAATCCTGCGGGTCATCAACGAGCTGTGCGGCGTTGAGCTCGGCGTGACGCCCGCGACCACGCCTCACTGCGATGACGCTGCCGCCCGGCTGGAACGCGCGCGGGAAGTCGAACCGGCACTGCGCAGTGCCGTGTACGACAACCAGAGCGAGCTTGCCGCTGCCCGCGGCAACACCGAAAGTGCATACATCCTGGCGATCCGCGCGCTGGCCGCGGCCGAGTCGCTCGGTACGCCGGATCCGCTGTGGTCGGCGCACTTCAGGCTGGCACGGCTCCTGCACGCGCGCGGCGAGCCGACGTTGGCGATCTTCTTCGGCAAGCAATCGATCGTGCAGATCGAGCAGCTGCGCGGCTATTTCATCGGCGAGGATCGGCGTCTCGAGCCGGGATTCCTGCAGGACAAGGCAGCGGTGTACCGCACGGTCGCCGATTGGCTGATGGAGGAGGGCAGGTTCGACGAGGGCCTCGAGGTGCTGCGCCTGCTGAAGACGGAGGAGCTCTACGACTTTGCGCTTCGCGACGCCGGCTGGACGGCAGGCGCGGACAGCGTCGAGCTGACTGGCGCCGAGCGCCAGCTTCGGGAGCGATACGACATTGCTGCACAGGCCGACAAGGCGCGCGGCGAGGAGATCGACCGGCTCAGTCGTCTGCAGGAAGCAGGCAAGATCAGTCCTGCGGAACGCCAGCGGCTCGATGCGTTGCTTGCCGGCGAGGGCAGCAGCGAAGAGTCCCGCGTGCAACGCATCCACGTGCTGTTGAGCGAGCAGCCGGGCACGCACTCCAGGTCGTCAGAGCCGGCGCTGGTGCAGGCGGAGCGGGCACAGCGCGACCTGCAGCTCTTCGGCCCGAAGTCGGCGATGGCCTATTACCTGCTGACCGAGAATCGCCTGCGCGTGCTGGTCGCGACCCGACAGGGACAGACGACGTCCGAGGCCGACATCGACGCAGCCGCCCTCAAGCGCGATATCGGACATTTCCTCGATGCGCTCTCGCGGCGGCAGGATGTCACCGCGATCGCATCACGACTCTATGACACGCTGGCCCGAAGCGTCGATGAGCAGGCCAGGCGTGCCGGTGCGAGCCACCTGATTCTCTGGCTCGACGGACCATTGCGTTACGTGCCGTTCGGGGCGTTGTACGACGGCCGCAGCTATCTTCTCGACCGGTACGCGCTGCAGATCTACGCGGAGCCGCGCGGGGCCGCTGCAGGTCGCGCGATGGCGGCGACGCTCGACGTTCGCGGGCTCGGCGTCACCCGCGCGGTTGCCGGATATCGCGCGCTGCCGGCGGTAGCCGAGGAGCTGTGTTCGGTAGTGCGCGGTCCAATCACCGGACTGGCGACGCCCGCGCCGGGATGTCCATCGCCCCAGATCGGGAAGGGTGCGTTGCCCGGAGAGGGATTTGCCGATGCGTCGTTTACGGCAGCACGGCTGCGGACGCTGCTCGACGAGCCGCGCGATTTCTCGGTGCTCCATCTCGGTACCCACTTCAGCCTGCGGCCTGGAAACGCCGTGCGCTCCTTTCTGCTTCTCGGAGATGGCGAACGGCTGACGCTCGATGCCATCGGTCATATGGACTTCGAGGGTGTCGAACTCCTGACCCTGTCGGCTTGCGAAACCGGCCTCGGCGGTGCGGTCACGGACGACGGCCGCGAGATCGAGGGATTGAGCGCGATTGCGCAAAGACGCGGCGCGCGCCGCGTGGTCGCCAGCTTGTGGCAGGTCGAGGACGTGAGCACGGCGCGGCTGATGCGCACGATGTACGGTTCGCTCGCTTCGAATCACAACGATGGCGCCGCGGCGTTGCGCCAGGCGCAGCTCGCACTGCGCGCGTCACGGCAGGAAGGGAAGCAGCCGTACGCGCATCCCTATTACTGGGCCGGCTTCGTGATCTCTGGCAGTACGCCTTAGAGTTCTGCGGTTGCACTTCCGTACAATGACTGTCGCCATGCGCCGACGTCTGGCAGACATCGCGCACCCGTGACAGCATCCTGAACACGTTCAAGTGACGGCTGCTCGTTTCGCGTAAGAGCGAGGCAGTTCAGGGTGGGTCGTTGATCATCAACGTTTCGGCTGTGCGATTCAGCGCGCTCGTCGCCGTCTGTTTTCTTTCCGCGTGCGACCTGGTCGGCGTCAACAAGAACAACGACGACAACACTCCACCGGCAACACCCACAGGACTGCAGGCCACCGCGCCCGACCCACAGCACGTCCAGTTGCAATGGATCGCATCGCCGGACAGCGATACGGCGGGCTACCGCGTATTCCGCAGCGACCAGTCGACGGCGTTGGCGACGGTTACGACAGCGACGTACACGGATGCGAGCGTGGCGCCCGCGACGATGTATGGATATTTCGTCGTCGCATTCGACGACGCGTCGCCTCCGAATGAGTCCGCGTCCACGCCCGTAGTGCAGGTCCAGACTCCATCGGCGCCAGATACCGTTGCACCCGCGGTGCCCGCGAATGTGCAGGCCGTTGCGAGCGGGCCAACCCAGGTCAATCTCACGTGGGATGTTTCTGCAGATACGGGCGGATCAGGGCTCGCGGGCTATCGCGTGTTCCGCAATGGCGATCCGACACCGGTCGCCAGCGTCACGGTGGCCAGCTACTCCGACGCCAATCTCACAGCGGGAACCGCGTATACGTACGTGCTACGCGCGTTCGATGCCGCGGGAAATGTTTCAGGGCCTTCCATACCCGTCAGCGTGACGACGCC
>DATBIF010000313.1:0-4432 GCA_036557045.1 Steroidobacteraceae bacterium | reverse complement strand
GTGCGGTACGAAATACCCCTCTGCAATCTTCCGTCGGATTGGGTGGATTCAGGCATCGCCGCGGATCCCTTTGTGCCGTAGTGAATCCGGGCGACACGGGCACCCATAGGTCCGGCAGCGTCGGCGCGCGGAATCCGATGCCATACGATGCGCGCACGAGCCATGCCCTGGTCGGCTGCCAGCGCACGGCCACTTTGGGGTTGGTCGTGCCGCCGAAATCGCTGTAGTGGTCGTAGCGGACGGCCAATTGCGCTTCGAATGCTTTCGCAATCGGGACATTCAGCTCGGCGAACACGGCGCCCACCGTCCGGCTGCCCGCGGTCGACTGACTCTGCGGCAGATTCAGGATGTCGCCTGATGTCGCTTCGGGCGAGAAGACGATGTCGAGCGCCTCACGACGCGCTTCGGCACCCACGGCAACCGCCAGCGGCCCTGCGGGCAACACGTAAACTTGCTTCGATGCCTTGGCCTCGAGCGAGCTGGTCGTGGACTCGTCGTGGAAGAGCTCTCCCGACCAGACGGTACCCGTCAGCAGCGCGTCCCCCTCCGGCCCCGAGGGACCGAACGGATTGACCAAGCCGGTCCGCGTGGCGTCGATCAAGCGTTGCGCGGAGACGTTGCCGCTGCTCGAGTTCTTCACCGTGTTCCGGCTGTAGATCAGCGCAACGTCGTAGTTCCAGCCGGCAACGGATCCTTCGGCGCCTGCGACCACATGTTGCGCACCGGCCCGGATCTGGTCCGTGGCCGGTCCCAGCGGAAATGGTCGGTAGAACACTTCCAGGTCGCCGACGAGCCCCTGCGACGGGGCGAATTCGACCGGGTAGAACGGACCGCCCGCGGGATAGCGAAGCCGCTGGTTTGCTGGCAGGGCGGCGGGAAGCGTGCTGATGACGTGCCGGACCCGCTCGTAGCGGTCATGCGAGTGGAGGTACTGCAGAAACAGCTGGTGATCCGGTGCGAACTGCCATGTCGCGCCCGCGAAGACGTTGGTGCGCTCGATGGGCGGCAGGAGATTGATGAACGAGAGATGGTCGTATCCGCACCACCGCCTGCCGGGCACGGGAACGGAAAACGGCGGCATGCATCCGGCCGCGTACGACGGGTTCACCCAGATCGAATTCTCCGCCGTACCAATGCGGATGTTCGCGGGAAACGTGACGTCGCGGTCTCGGCCGTTGTCGACGAACTCGTCCGGTCGATACGCCGTTCGAGAAAACGTGCGATCACGCGCGCGCAATGCCTCGTAGTTCTGGTAATTGGCGATCACGAAGACGTTGAACCGGTCGGTCGTCAGGTCTCCATATCCTGCCGACACGGTCGCTTGCTGCTGGTTGCCGCCGCCCTGCTCGGTGACCGCACCGTACGCGGACGCCTGCACACCGCGGAAGTCGCTGCGCAAAACGAAATTGACGACACCGGCCATCGCGTCGGCGCCGTAAATGGCGGACGCACCATCCTTCAGGATCTCGACGCGCTCGATGGCCGCAACGGGGATGAAATTGAGGTTGACCGTGCTGCCGACGGTCGCGTAGTTGGCGGCCCGTCGCCCATTCAGCAGGACGAGGGTCGATCCTTCGCCCAGCCCGCGCAAGTTCAGCGTCGTAAGACCGGGCCGTCCATTGCCGATGAATATGGCGTCCGTGGTGCCGATGAGGTTCGCCGAAACCTGGCTCAGCAGCGCCGCCGCATCGATCGCTCCGCTACGCTCGATATCCGCGCGCGTGAGGACCTGGATCGGCAGCGCGGTTTCGATGTCCGTCCGCGCGATATTCGACCCGGTGACGTGCACCGTGTCCAGCTTGCGTTTCTCGGAGGCTTCCTGTGCAGCGACGAGCGGCGTTTCGCCGCATAGCAGATCGCCGCCGGCCAACAGCGGGGCGAGTCGCAGCACGGTCGCGAGGCGCGCGCGCTTTGGTGTGTCCCGGGCGTGGACAAGAGTCTGCACCTGCAGCCTCCCGATCCTGAACCGCTGCCGTCGAGCGATCCGTGCCGGTGGTCAATCAGGCCTGGCGCGAATCTCGATCGAGGGCAATTCCATTCCCCACGACCTCGGATTCTTGCACTTACGCATACAGCCGGGAAGGTCCAGATACCGCCATCCTGCCCAGGCAGCCTTTTCGCCAACTTCTTCCTGTCGCTGCTCCTATCTCCGATCAATCCGCCAGCCGCGTTGCGGCCATCACTTGCCGGCAGGTATTGAAGTTCGCCTTAATGATTCGCGACCAAGGCAGACGCACGCGCCAAAGTGCTGCGCCGGGACCTGGACGACCACGAGCGGCGGATGGCCGGGCGCCGAGCGTGATCGCGTGAAATTCGCCCCGTTCATGCGCCAGAAACTTCAGGAGATGGAGCAGGCGCGCTCGCCACAACTCACCGAGCTCGAGCAGGCACAGGCTGACCGCGATGTGATCCTTGCGATGTCGCAGATCACGGAAAAAGACGTCGAAAGCCTGCTCGGTACCGCGATAAAGCAGATGGAGGAGCTCGATCGGGCGGGGCTCAAGCATTTCCTGCGCGGCATGGTCAGCAAGCTCGAGCTCGACCCGGCGCGCCTGACGTGCCGCATGCATTACCGGATTCCGCTCCGGTTGGGGGTTAAGGTGGCGTCCCCAGGGGGATTCGAACCCCCGTTACCGCCGTGAAAGGGCGATGTCCTGGGCCTCTAGACGATGGGGACTGCTTTACGCAATCGCGGCCGCATTGCACGGCCGCGATGTTCAACCTGTGGTGGAGGTAAGCGGGATCGAACCGCTGACCTCTTGCATGCCATGCAAGCGCTCTCCCAGCTGAGCTATACCCCCACGGCGAACTGCGGATTATAGCAAACGACCTCGATGCGGCAAAGGCGCGCCCTGCATCCGCTATGATCGGAGGCCTCCGCCCGCTCGACTTTCATGTCCGCGTCTCCGCGCGCATTCGCGCCCGCCTCCGCGATCGATCTCGCGAATCGCGTCGTGCTGATCACCGGCGCAACGGGCGGACTCGGACGCCCGCTCGCGCTCGCATGCGCCGCGGCCGGGGCGACGGTGGTGCTGCACGCGCGCGTCGTGCGCAAGCTGGAAGCGCTCTACGACGCGATCATCGATGCGGGCCATCCGGAGCCGGTCATCCTGCCTCTCGACCTCGCCAAGGCCGGCGCCGACGACTTCGCGAACGTCGCGAGCGCGCTCAACGCGCAGCTCGGACGCCTCGACGCGCTCGTTCACACGGCTGCGATGCTGGGCTCGCTCAGCCCGCTCGAGCACCAATCGTTCGACGCGTGGCTCGCCTTGCTGCGCGTGAACGTGGCCGCGCCGATGGGGCTCACGCGCGCGCTCATGTCGCTGCTGTCGCAGGCGCCCGACGCGAGCGTCGTCTTCACGCTCGACAGTCGCGGCGAAGCGCCGCGCGCGTATTGGGGCGGCTATGCAGTCACCAAGGCGGCCATCAGTGCGCTTGCGCACGAGCTGGCCGACGAATGGGAAAATCGCGCGAACCTGCGCGTGAACGCCGTGGTTCCCGGGCCCATTCGCTCGCCGCTCCGTACGCAAACGCACCCCGGGGAAGACCCGACAAAGCTGCCGCTGCCCGATCGGCTCGTTCCGCTTTACTTGACGCTTATAGGTGCGCAAGCCAAATCGGACAGCGGCATTCTCGTCGACGCTCAAGCCTGGCTCGCGGGCGCACCGTGCGCCTCGTCGCTGCGCGCGTAGCGCAGGAGCACGCGCAACCGCCTGAAGTCGTCCTCGAGCAGCATGTCGGGGAGGATCAGTTCGGCGCGTGAGCGCCATGCGCCATCCGGCCGCCAGACGATGGTCGTGATGCGCGCGCCTACGTATGTGGACGACCGGACGTGACCGGCGATCAAGCGCCCCTCGCCCGTACGGATGACCAGCAGCCGGTCGCCCGTGAGCCACATCGCCAGCACGGCGCGCGGCCCCTGGCGGAGCGCGACAACGACGATGCGATCGCCTGCCCATGCGAGGATCGCGAACACCGCCAGCCCGATCAGCACCGGATCGAGCGGCAACGTCGCAAGCACGGCGCACGTGCAGAGCGCCATGCCGACCACCCACGCCAGCGCGCGGCGCGACGGTTGGAGCGTGACGTGAACGGCGGGCGGCAGGCGCATGCGCGCATGTGAACATGCCCGTGCACACCGGCGCGATCAGCCGGAATGCCTAGATCGAGAGACCGGTTTACGGACGACACTGGGTCCCTGCTTTCGCAGGGATGACGGCTACGCCGCCACTTTCGCAGGGAGGACGGCTACGCCGCCACTTTCGCAGGGATGACGGCTACGCCGCCACTTTCGCAGCGATGACGGCGGACGCGCCGTTACCTCGGCGCCTTTCCCGCCAGCATCAGCCACGTCTCGACCACCGTATCGGGATTGAGCGACATGCTCTCCATGCCCTGCTCGACCAGCCACTTGGCGAGGTCGGGATGATCC
>DATBIF010000312.1:0-7718 GCA_036557045.1 Steroidobacteraceae bacterium | reverse complement strand
CCATACGAAATGATCTTGCTGCCCGCGTGCTCGCGCACCTGACCGGGCTCGAACGGCTCGATCATGCGCTGCTCGCGCGCCATGCGACGAATCCACTTGTCGGCCTTGATGCTCATGGGCTCAGGTGTCCTCGACGACGATCGTGGGAAATGCGTGGTTCTGATCGGCGCCGCCCACGGCCAGCCGCGCCGCGGTCCGTCGCGCCACGTGCCGGTAGGCTTGCGCCACCGGCCCGGCGGGATCGGCCGCCACGATGGGCTGGCCGGCATCGGAGCATTCGCGGATGCGCAGATCCAGCGGCAACTCGCCGAGGAGCGCCACTTCGTACTGGGCCGCGAGCCGCGCCCCGCCGCCCGCGCCGAAGATGTGCTCCTCGTGCCCGCACTTCGAGCACACGTGGGTACTCATATTCTCTACGACGCCGAGCACGGGCACCGACACCTTCTGAAACATCTTGAGACCCTTGCGGGCATCGAGCAGGGCAATGTCCTGGGGCGTGGTCACGATCACGGCGCCACTCAGCGGCACGCGTTGCGACATGGTGAGCTGGGTATCGCCGGTGCCCGGCGGCATATCGACCACGAGATAATCGAGCGAGCCCCAGTTCGTATCGCCGAGAAGCTGCGTGAGCGCCTGGGTCACCATGGGTCCGCGCCACACCATGGGTTGTTCTTCATCGACCAGGAAGCCGATCGACATGACTTCCACGCCGTGGGCCGTGAGCGGCTGCAGCGACTTTCCGTCGCGGGTCACTGGACGCTGTCCAGTCAGTCCCATGAGACGCGGCTGGCTCGGACCGTACACATCTGCGTCGAGAATCCCGACTTTCGCACCCTGCAAGGCCCAGGCGAGCGCCAGATTGGCAGCCACCGTGGACTTGCCGACACCGCCCTTGCCCGACGCGACCACGACGATATTGCGGATCGACTTCAGCGGCTGCAGATTACGCTGCACGGCGTGCGTCGCGATCTCACTGTGAAGCAGTACCTCCAGTTCCTGCAGCCAGCCGAGTTGTGACGCATGTCCGAGAAGCGCCCTGCGCAGTTCGGCCGCGTAGTCCGCGGCGGGAAAGCCGAGAACCACCTCGACGGTCGCCTTATTACCCGCGACCCTGACCGAGCGCAGCGCCTGGACCTCGTCCAGGGTCCGGCCGAGCCACGGATCCACGTAGGTTCCGAGGCACTGCCTGAGCGCTGAATCGTGATCGTCTGGCATCGGGTGCGCGCGCCTGCCGGGCTCGAAAAAGGACGCGAATTGTAGCGGGAGTCCACAATGTCGTGTGAAAGCCTTGTGGCATAATGTGCCGCCCTCGGCAAGCCCCGGTATTGCATGAGTTTCCTCAGCACGATGAAGGCGGAACGCCTGATCGCCGATATCAAGGCGAGCGGCGATCCCGCCAGTAATGATGCGCGCAAGGCGTTGGCCAAGCTCGCCAGCATGGGCAGCGCGGCCGTCGAGCCGATCATCGAGGCGTTGTCGGGATCGGATAAGAAGGAGACGGTTGCCTACGTCGAAGTGCTGAGCCAGCTGATCGACGCCAAGACTTTCCCCCTCATCGCCAAGGGGCTGAGCGAATCAAACCCGCGCGCGATTGCCGGCATTGCCTGGGCGCTTTCCAGCTCCAAGAACTACCCGCCCTCGCTCCTGCTCGACCTGCTGAGCCAGGAGAATGTCTCCAAGCCCGCGATCCTCGATGTGATTGCCGCGCAGAAGTCGCGCTTCAGCGTTCGTGAACTGCTGACGGCTGCTTACCTCCAGGAGCCCAACGAGAAGGCGGCGCTGTTCCGTATCGTTGCCGAAGTCGCCGACGAAGCTGCCGTGCCCGACCTGCTGGCGCGTGTCGATGGCAAGGACCCGGTCGCGCGCATGCACATCATCAACATCCTGGCGCGCTTCAATCAGCCCGCCGTCTCGCGTGCGATCCAGAACCAGCTCAAGGATCCGAACAAGCTCATCCGCCAGGCGGCGCTGATGGCGCTGACGCGCGTCGATGGACCGATCGACATCGCGCAGGTCTGCCAGCTGCTGCGCGATCCGGAGCTCGAAGTGCAGAACAAGGCCGTGGACGTGGTCATCAAGGCCAACGATCCGGAGACCACCAAGTACCTGGTCGACGTGCTCAAGGACGAAAACGAGTACGCGCGCCGCGCGGCGGTCGAGGTGCTCAACGAGATCGGCACGCCGAAGTCGGTGAAGCATCTACTCGAAGCAATCAAGGACGACGATTGGTGGGTGCGCAGCCGGGCGGGCGATGCCCTCGGCAAGATCGGCGGGCCGAAAGTGGTCGATGCCGTGCTGCAGCTGATTCGCGACGAGGATGAGGACATCCGCCGCTCCGCCATCGAGATCCTCAACCAGACGAAGGACGAGCGCGCGGTCAATCACCTCATCGAGGCCACCAAGGACAATGACTGGTGGGTGAGCGAACGAGCGGTCGACGCGCTCGCCGAGATCGGCAGCAAGCGCGCGGTGCCGCGGCTCACCGAGATGCTGCAGTCCGGCCCGGCGCGCAGCGTGCCGGTCGTGTTGCGCGCGCTGGCAAAGCTTGGCGATCACAAGGTCATCGAGCCCGCCCTGCAGGCGCTGTCGCGACCGGAGAAGGACATTCGCGTCGAAGCGATGAACGTGCTCGCCAAGGTCGCCGACGAGCGCCGCGTCGAGCACATCCGGCAGCAGCTGCAAGCCCAGCAATCGAACGAGCCCGATCCGGCACTGCAGCAGGCAGCGGCGCGCGCGCTGCAGGAGATCGACAACCGTCACTCGACCAGCGTCGTCGCCGCAGGCCGCAAGGCTGAGAAGTTCGCCGAGCCCGCGAAGACGCTGCTGATGGACAACAAGGAGCTCGAGCAGGTCGTCAAGAGCGCCGAGCAGACCGCCCAGGCGCAGAAGCTCGACATCGCGCTCCTCAAGCCCGGCGACATCATCGAGGGACGCTACAAGTTCATCGAGAAGATCGGCAAGGGCGCCTTCGGCACCGTATTGCTCATGGAAGACACGGTGGTCGACGAGCGCCTGATCCTCAAGTTCCTGAACGCCAACGTGGCGCAGGACGAGGAGATGATGAAGCGCTTCGTGCACGAGCTGCGCTACTCGCGCAAGATCACGCACCGCAACGTCATCCGCATCTACGACTTCCTTTACGTCCGCGGCAACTACGCCATCTCCATGGAGTACTTTCCCTCGCACACGCTGGGCGGGGAGATCGTCAACGAGAAACCGATCGCGCTGAAGCGCGCGGTGCGCTTCGCGACCGATATCTGCACCGGCATGGCGGTCGCGCACCAGGTCGGCATCGTGCATCGCGACCTGAAACCCGCCAACGTGCTCATCAACGAGGAAGGCCTGCTCAAGATCGTGGACTTCGGTGTCGCCGCCGCGCATCGCGAGGGCGATACCCAGCTCACGCGCACCGGCTACGTGATCGGCTCGCCGAAGTACATGGCGCCGGAACAGATCCTCGGCAAGAAAGTCGACGAGAAGGCGGACATCTACAGTCTCGGCGTCATCATGTACGAGATGTTCACCGGCGTGCCCCCGTATCACCGCGGTGATCACATGTCGGTGATGTACCAGCACGTACAGGGCCGCGCCAAGGCGCCGGCCGATATCAATCCGACCTTACCGCCCGGCCTGAGCGAGATCATCGTGAGGGCGATGTCGGTCGACAAGACCAAGCGGCAGACGAGCATGGACGATCTGCGCCTGTCTCTCGAGAAGTATCTGTGACGCAGTGCGCATTCGCGCCCTGCTGAACCCGCGCCAACGATTGATTATGTCCACCGCCACCGACTAGAGTGGCGGCCAGTCTGCTCACTCACGCAGCCGGTACTGAATGCCTCGCATCGACGCCTTTCTGAAGCTGGGTCTCGCGCAGAATTGCTCGGACGTGCATCTGGCGGTGGGCGTGCCGCCCATGCTGCGCATGAACGGCGACCTGATGCCGATCAAGTTCCGCAACCTCGGGGACAGCGAGCTCGAGGGTTACGTCACCGAGATTCTCACCAAGACCCAGCTCGAGCATTTCCGCACAGGCCACGACATCGACTTCTCCTACGTGTCGGAGGATGGCGGGCGGTTTCGCGTCAACGTGTTCCGCAAGGAAACCGGCGTCGGTGCGACGTTCCGCTCGATCCCGAGCGAGATCCCGAGCATCGAGCGCCTCGCGCTACCGCCGATCGTGAAGAAGCTGTGCGACTACCACCAGGGCATGATCCTGGTCACGGGTTCGACCGGCACCGGCAAGTCCACCACGCTCGCGGCGATGATCGACCTGCTCAACCAGAGCCGCAGGCTCAACATCATCAGCCTCGAGGACCCGATCGAGTTCGTCCACCGCAGCAAGAACAGCCAGGTGATCCAGCGCGAGCTCAACACTCACCTGCCGAGTTTCGCGGAAGGTGTGCGCGCCGCGATGCGCGAGGACCCGGACGTGATCCTGGTCGGCGAGTTGCGCGATGCCGAGACCATCTCGATGGCGATGACCGCCGCCGAGACCGGGCACCTGGTGCTCGGCACGCTGCACACCACGAGCGCGGTCAAGACCATCGACCGTATCATCGACGCCCTGCCCGTCGACGAGCGCGAGCAGACCAAGAGCTTCCTGGCGCAGAGTCTCATCGCCGTCATTACGCAGGTGCTGGTGAAGACCGCCGACGGCCGCGGACGGCGCGCAGTGTGCGAAGTGCTGGTCATGACCAAGGCGATCGCGAAACTCGTCATGACCGACCAGACACACCAGGTGCCGAGCCAGCTGCAGACCGGAAGGGAGTACGGCATGCAGCTCATGGACATGGCGCTGCTCGCCGCGATCAAGGCCAAGGAGATCGACCCGGACGACGCGTTCGCCTACGCGAGCGACAAGCGGCAGTTCCAGAACTTCGTCACCGATACCACCATCCTGCCGAAGCTCGACCTCGCGGCGAGTTGAACGGCGCAAGTCTCGTGGCGCACATCGACGAGTACCTGACCGAGGTCCTGAATCGCAAGGGTTCGGACCTGCATTTCCTCGCGGGTGACCCGCCGCGGATCCGGCTCTACGGCGATCTGCTGCAGCTGCGACCCGATCGCCTCGCGCCCGATCTGGTGCGCGAAGCGCTCTACGAAATCATGCCCAGGAAGGCCGTCGAGCGTTTCGAGTCGAAGGACGGCACCGACTTTGCCTATCACCTGCAGGGCGTGGCGCGCTTTCGCGTCAACGTCATGCGGCAGTTGAGCGGCATGGGGGCGGTGTTCCGCGCCATTCCCTCCCAGGCGCTCACCCTCGATCAGCTGAACATGCCCGAATCGGTGCGCAATCTCTGCCGCGTCATCAGCGGGCTGATCCTGGTCACCGGCAAGACCGGATCGGGGAAATCGACCACGCTCGCGGCGATGATCGACGACATCAACTCGCGCATCAAAGGCCACATCCTCACCATCGAAGATCCCATCGAGTTCGTCCACGATCGCAAGAACTGCCTCATCAGCCAGCGCGAGATTGGCGTGCACTCGCCGACTTTCGCCAGCGCCTTGCACTCGGCTTTGCGCGAGGATCCCGACGTGGTGCTGGTCGGCGAGTTGCGCGACCTCGAGACCATGAGCATCGCGGTCACGGCTGCCGAGATGGGCATTCTGGTGATGGGCACGCTGCACACCAATGGCGCGGCCGCGACGGTCGATCGCATGGTCAACGCCTTCCCGGCCGACAAGCAGGCACACGTACGCACGATGTTGTCGACGTCGCTGCGCGGGGTGGTCTCGCAGCAGCTCCTGCAGCGTGCCGACAAGCAGGGGCGCGTCGCGGCGCTCGAGATCCTGGTGAACACGCCCGCGGTCGCCAACCTGATCCGCCAGGGCAAGCTCGACCAGCTCGAGAACACCATGCAGAGCGGCGCCCAACACGGCATGCGCACCATGGACACCGCGATCCAGACGCTGCTCGATGAGCGCGTCGTCAGCGGGCGCGAGGCCTACAAGAAGGGCATCAACAAGGCCAAGTTCGAAGCCGTGAAAGAGGTCGGATAAGACCCACCCGAGCATTGCCTCGGACGCCTTCTGACCGCGCTGCGTCTGGCACTTCACTGACGACTGTGCGCCGCCCGGCCTGAGGCTGGGGGTGCCGTGGCATAATTCGCGTCCGTTCGCTCACCGCCGCCGTTTCAATGCCCGCTCGCCGCCGCAAGCTGTTCGTCACTTCCGCGCTCCCGTACGCCAACGGCTCCTTCCATATCGGGCACATCATGGAGTACATCCAGACCGACATCTGGGTGCGCTTCCAGCGCATGGGCGGTCATGAGGTGCATTTCGTGGGCGCGGACGATGCGCACGGCGCGCCCATCATGCTGAAGGCCGAGGCCGAGGGCATCTCACCGCAGCAACTGGTCGCGCGCATCGCAGCGGAGCGGCCGCGATACCTCGAGGGCTTTCATCTCAGCTTCGACAACTGGCATTCCACCGACTCTCCGGAGAACACCGAGCTCTCGCAGGACATTTATCGGCGGCTCAAGTCCGCGGGCCTGATCTACAGCAAGGCGGTCGAGCAGTTCTTCGATCCGGTCAAGGGGATGTTCCTGCCCGATCGCTACATCAAGGGCGAGTGCCCGAACTGCCACTCGAAGGACCAGTACGGCGACGCCTGCGAGGTCTGCAGCAGCGTGTACGCCCCGACGGACCTGATCGACCCCTACTCCACGATCTCGGGAGCCAGGCCGGTCCTGAAAACCTCGGATCATCTCTTCTTCCGGCTGTCGGATCCGAAGTGCGTCGCGTTTCTGAACCAGTGGGTCGGCGCGCCGGGACGCCTGCAGCTCCAGGTCGCGAACAAGGCGCGCGAGTGGCTCGACGGACGTGGCGAGCGGGCACTCGGCGACTGGGACATCTCGCGCGATTCGCCCTACTTCGGCATCCCGATCCCGGATCTTCCGGGGAAGTACTTCTACGTCTGGCTGGACGCGCCCATCGGCTACCTCGCCTCGCTCAAGAACTACTTCGACAGCGGCAAAGCGGCCGCGAACGGCGAGCGCCGCTCGTACGAGGAATTTCTCAGCGCGCCCGACACCGAGCAGATCCACTTCATCGGCAAGGACATCATCTACTTTCACACGCTCTTCTGGCCCGCAATGCTGAAGTTCGCCGGCGCGCCCTACCGCATTCCGGATCACATCTACGTGCACGGTTTCATCACCGTGTCGGGCGAGAAGATGTCGAAGTCCCGCGGCACGGGACTGAGCCCGCTGCGCTACCTCGAGCTCGGTATGAATGCGGAATGGCTGCGCTACTACATCGCCGCCAAGCTCAACGCCAACGTCGAGGACCTCGACTTCAATCCCGACGATTTCGTCGCGCGCGTCAATGCCGACCTGATCGGCAAGTACGTGAACATCGCGAGCCGCGCGGCCGGATTCATCACCAAGCGCTTTGCCGGGAAGCTCCTGACTCCCGACAGCGCGCGCGGTGTCGCCACGGCGAAGTGGGCGCAGCTGGCCGAGGAGGCCGAGCAGCGCATCCTCGAGGACTACGAAGCACGCGAGTTCGGCAAGGTCGTTCGCAGGGTGATGGAACTCGCCGACCGCATGAACGAGGCCATCGACCAGGAGAAGCCGTGGCTGCTGGCGAAGGACCCCGGGCAGGAGCGGCGGCTCTGGGAAGTCTGTTCGGACTGCATCCACGCGTTTCGCCGGCTGACCCTGCTGCTGGCGCCCATCCTTCCCGCAACGGCCGCGCGCGCTGCCGCAATGCTC
>DATBIF010000311.1:0-4875 GCA_036557045.1 Steroidobacteraceae bacterium | reverse complement strand
AGCGCCGCGCTGGAGATGCCCTCGACCGTCGACAGATTCCCGAATTCTCGGACCTGATAGGTCACCGACGTTTCACGTTGTACCGCTGCTCTCTGCTGCATGATTGCTCTCCTTGGCACCGCATCCGGCGTGCTTGCGATCGCTCAGACCAGGGCCGTCTCCGTTTCACTTTCCACCGCTTCCAGCGTGGCGGATTCCGGTTGTCGCGGCGTACGCCGCCGCCGACGCGCGCGTCGCCACGCCCGCGCGCTCGAAGTGATTGCGGGCGACGCTGACGGACTCAGGAATTCCGTCAGCGGTCCCCAGCTGGTGATCTGACAGCTCACCGACTTGAGCGTCACCAGGATCGGCGTCGCCAGGAGCAGGCCCGCGATTCCCCAGACCCAGCCCCACACCCACAGGCCGAGGAACACGATCAGGGGGCTGAGCGCGAGACGCCGGCCGAGGGCGAGCGGCTGCACGAGCTGGCCCTCGATGGTTGCGGCGGTCAGGTACGACAGCGCCACTCCCACTGCGGGCGCCAGCGTGTCGTGCGTGATGATCGCGACGATCGTGATGACGGTCAGTGTGGTTGCGGAACCGGCGTAGGGAATGAAGTTCAGCACCGCTGCCATCACGCCCCAGAGCGCCGGGGTCGGCAGGTCGAAGGCGTACGCAATGCCCGTGGTCACGAGCCCGAGACCGACGTTGATGATGGCAATGGTCCCGAGGAAGCGCGACAGCTCGCGCCGCGCGCTCTCCACGACAATCACACCCTGGCGAGCGGAGCCGGTGCGATGTCGCCCGCTGGCGAGTCGCGCCAGCAGCGGTGGTCCGGAGGCGAGCAAGAAGAATGTGAGGAAGAAGACACCGACGACCGGCAGCACCAGCGCCGGAGCCTTGCGCAGCAGGCCCTGGTAGTCGCTGGTGATCGCATTCGGCACGGCGGCCGGTGTCGCGCCGGTCACGCGTTCCGCCTGGGCCGCAACCTTGTCGATCCGCACCGCCACGCGCTGCAGGGGCCGAAGCTTCCTCTCGACGTCGGAGAGAACGCTGGGCGCGCGCTCGAACCAGGCCTGAGCCGGGTCCTTGATGAATTGCACCAGCGTGGCCAGCGCGGCGACGACCATCAGCATCACCAGCGCCGCGGCGATGCCGTTGCGCAGACCCAGGCGACGCAGCCGTTCCACGGCGGGGGACAGGATCACGGCGAAGAACAGCGCCAGCCCGACCGGCATGGTCACTTCGCGGCCCAGGTGCAACGCCGCGACCACGGCGATGATGGCGAGAATGATCAGCGCAACCTGGCCAGCACCGCGGGCGCGGTGGGCGGGAAATGCCTGCTCGATCTCGTTCATCGAACTCCTCCTCTGTCTCTGTGCCGGCTCATCGTGCCGCGTGTCGCGCGATCCTCACCCCAAAACGTCGAAGCCGGCGGGGCCCTCTTCGACCCCGCCGGCTCTGACTGCAACTTCGTCTTCGTGATTTGCTCGCGGTCAGGACTTCGGCTTGAGCTGCAGGTCGTTCTTCACGTCCTTCACGCCCTTCACCGAGCGCGCAATCTCGCCCGCGCGATCCTTGGCCGCCTGCGAATCCACGAAGCCGCCGAGCTCCACGATGCCGGAGTTCGTGTCCACGTTGATCTGGTGGGCCTTGGTGGTCGGGTCGGTAATCAGATCCGTCTTCACTTTGGCAGTGATGGTGGCGTCATCGACCACTTCACCGGCGGAGCGATCCGCATCCGCCATCACGACGGACTTGACCTCGAGGTTATTGCGCACTTCCTTGACGCCCTTGACGGACTGCGCAGCCTTGCTGGCCGCGCTCTTCTCCGCCTGGGTGCCGACGAAGCCGTTGAGCTGCACCACGCCGCGATAGGTGTCGACGTTCACTTCGCCCGCCTTGACCAGATCGTTGTCGACCAGCGCCGCCTTGACCTTGCCGGTCAGCACGCTGTCGTCCACGGTCTCGCCCGCGCTGCGCTGGGTAGGCGTCGACGAGCACGCCGTGATCAGCAGGGCGCTGAGCAGCGCCGTTGCCGTACTGAGAGTGAATGATCGTCTCATCACAAGTCTCCTGAGTCAGTTAGTGAACCTGTTGGCAAGCGTCAAAACACACTGCAGCAGTTCGGCGATTACTTCATCGCAACGGCGTGACTGAATCCGTAGGACAGGGCCGCAAGCGGCGACGGACATCGACTGACACCCTCACCGCCTGCGGCCGCGCCATCGGTAGTGCGGTCTATTGCTGTGGAGGCTGACCGCTGTTGTCCGGGGGCGGCGTCTGCTGATCAGACGGCGGCGTCGCCTGGTCGGCCGGCGGCATCTGCTCCGCCGGCGGCGGCGTCTCGGGCTGCGCGCTCGGCGCCGGCGTCTCCGGCGGCGTGGCCTCGGGCTTCTTGCAGCCAGCCAGCGCGAAGAGCGACAGCAGGGCCGCGATCATCAGGGGTTTGGTCTTCATCGGTTCGCTCCTCTGAGCAAGTGGTTGCGTCAATCGTCAATCCATCCGATCCGCGCCCGGTCAGCGCGCGCTATCGCGTTGCGCCTCAGCCGCTGACTTCGCCTTCTCGAAGTCGGTATCCGCGCGTTCCTTGCATGCGTCACGGGCTGCGCCGCTCTTTGATTCGCATTCCTGGATGGCGACCTTGTGGTTGCCTTCAGCCTGCGCGATCGCCACGTCGTACGCGGCGGCGGCTTCCTTCCTGGCTGCATCGCGCTCCTCGTTGCGCATGTCCTTGTTCGCCTCAGCGTTCTCCTGGGCCTGGTCGGTCCGTGCCTCGGCGACCTTCTCGCTGGCCTTCTGCTCGGCCTGCGACACGTCGTGCTGAGTTTCCGATGGGCTTTCGGCGCGCTTGCAGCCCGCCAGTGCCAACACTGCGAGCAGCGCGGCGATCACCAGATGTTGCGTCTTCATCAATCACCTTCCTGGCAGACAGCCTCAAAAAGTGCGCGCGCCATTGCGGCTGCACGCCGTAGCCTGGAAGGTGCAAGGCGTATGCCACGCCCTCTGCGCCGTGCTGCAGCGCAAGCGATTGCAGTCCCGAGGCGTCGTACAACCGCCGCCGAAACAGCCAATTGAACGGCCTTGTCGGACAAACACTGACAAGTGGCTAGCAGGTAGTCCTAGCTACGGATCAGTGGGCGCTGCTCCAGCGCCGCCGGGCAATACGTTACAAAGCTTCGCCAGAGCCGATGCAGAAATTGCATTGGCGCGCCAGGTCCGACGAATTCACGATTAGGGGAAGCAATGGACACCGCCGCACTCGATACCACCGTGACGCCGCTGACGCCGCCAGCGAACTCGAAAGGACTGATGCACGAGAAGGGACTCGGCAGCGTGCTCGGAATCTCGCCCGCCATGCGCTCGATGTTCGAGCTGATCCAACGCGGCGCACCGACCGAAGCGACGGTGCTGCTGCTCGGCGAGAGCGGCACCGGCAAGGAGCTGGTCGCCGAAACGGTTCACCAGCTCAGCGCGCGCGCAGCGGGGCCGCTCATCGCCATCAACTGCGCCTCGATCCCCGCGACCCTGATCGAGGCAGAGTTGTTCGGCTACGAGAAAGGCAGTTTTACCGGCGCTTCGCGCTCGCACGCGGGCGTATTCGAGCGCGCCGACGGCGGCACGCTGTTCCTGGACGAGATCACCGAGATGCCGCTCGAGATGCAATCGCGGTTGTTGCGGGTGCTCGAGAGCGGGCGCTTCTACCGGGTCGGCGGCACGCAGGAAATCAACACCGACTTTCGCGTGATCGCGGCGAGCAACCGCGACATCCCCGACGCGGTGCGCGAGCGCCGGTTGCGCGAGGACGTGCTGTACCGTCTGGCAGTGTTCCCGATCCGCGTGCCGGCGTTGCGCGATCGCGCAGCCGATGTCGAGCTGCTCGCGGATCACTTCCTGGGCGAGCTCAACGCCCGCGCCGGCACCAGCAAGCACCTGTCGGTGAGCTCGCGCGCCGTGTTATGTCAGCACGCCTGGCCGGGGAACGTGCGTGAGCTGCGCAACGCCGTGGAACGCGCATTTATCATGGCCGACAGCGAACTTGAGCTTGCGCCCACGATCCTCCCGCGACTAGATTCCGGACAGAGCGACGACGCGCGGCAGGCAGTGGTCCTGCCGATGGGCTCACGCCTCGACGAGGCGGAGCGCTCGCTGATCGAAGCGACGCTGGATCACTTCGACGGCAACAAGCGGCGCGCAGCGGAGGTACTCGGGTGCAGTCTGAAGACGCTGTACAACAAGCTCAACCGCTACGCCCGCGAAACAGACTGGGCGCAGGCGCAGTGAGCGAAAGGAAACCAGGAAACCAATGGCACGGGTTCTGATCGCAGACGACCATGCTGTAGTCCGGGCCGGGCTCAAGCAGTTTCTCGTCGAGGATCGCGCCATCAGCGCCGTGGGCGAGGCTGCGACCGGCCGGGAAACGCTCGATCGCCTGCGCGCCGAGACCTGGGACCTCGTGATCCTCGACATCGGCATGCCGGATCGCAGCGGCATCGACATCCTGCAGCAGATCCGCTCGGTGCACGACCGCACGCGCGTGCTGGTGCTGAGCGGCTATCCCGAAAGGCAGTACGCGCTCAACGTGCTGCGCGCGGGAGCCAGCGGATTCATCGAGAAGGGCACCGCTCCGGAGGAATTGCTGCGGGCCGTGCGGGCTGTGCTCCAGGGCCGGCGCTACGTGAGCTCCACGCTGGCTGAACAGCTGGTGGGCGAGCTCGACGGCGATGCCGACAAGCCGCTGCACGCGCGACTCTCGGAGCGCGAATTCCAGGTGTTCTGCAAGCTCGCGGCCGGTCGCGCGGTGTCGGAAATCGCCGCGGAATTGTGTCTGAGCGTGAAAACGGTCAGCACCTACCGCAGCCGCATCCTGCAGAAGATGAGCTTCGAAACCAATGC
>DATBIF010000310.1:0-5537 GCA_036557045.1 Steroidobacteraceae bacterium | reverse complement strand
CCACGGCGGCTATCACCTCACCCGCCCGCCCGGCGCCATCAGTGCCGCTGCCATCCTCGACGCACTCGAGGGGCCGGTAGCAATCACCGAGTGCAGCGGCCAGGACAGCCACTGCGGCATTGAACACGTCTGCCGCGTCGGTCATGCGTGGCAACGCGTCAACCGGGCCATCCGGCGCGCCCTGCACGACATCACGCTCGCACAACTCGCGGGGCTCGAGTCGGGCGGCGTGCCGATGCCGGACCTGGGCGCGGAGTTGCGCACGCCGCGCACGCCCACTCGCGCCTGAGAGGAAACCATGTCCACCAAGCCCCAGGACCTCGAAGCACTCGTCGGACAGAAGTACCGGCACGGTTTCGTCACGGATATCGAGTCCGACACGCTCCCCCCAGGACTCGATGAGAACGTGATTCGCGCGATCTCGCACAAGAAGCGTGAGCCCGCCTTCATGCTCGAGTGGCGGCTCAAGGCCTATCGCCACTGGCTGACGATGGCGGAGCCACGCTGGGCACGAGTGCACTACAACCCGATCGACTACCAGGCGATCTCCTATTACTCCGCACCCAGGCCGAAGGCCAATGCTCCGAAGAGCCTCGAGGAAGTCGACCCGAAACTCCTCGAGACCTACGCGAAGCTCGGCATTCCGCTGCACGAGCGCGCCAAGCTCGCGGGCGTCGCGGTCGATGCGGTCTTCGACAGTGTCTCGGTGGCGACGACGTTCAAGGAGCGTCTCAAGCAAGCCGGCGTGATCTTCATGCCGATCTCGGAGGCGATCCAGCAGCACCCCGAACTGGTCGAGCGATATCTCGGTTCCGTCGTTCCGCATACGGACAATTTCTTCGCAAGCCTGAACTCGGCGGTCTTCACCGACGGTTCGTTCGTCTACGTGCCGCAAGGCGTGCGCTGCCCGATGGAGCTCTCGACGTACTTCCGGATCAATGCCGCGAAGACCGGGCAGTTCGAGCGCACGCTGATCATCGCGGATGAGGGCGCGTACGTGAGTTATCTCGAAGGCTGCCTGCCCGCATGGGAAGAAGTCTCATATGGCGATGAAATGCGCTGCATCCGCGATGTCGCCCTGCATGACATCGTCCTCAACGATCGTGGCGAAGAAGACGAGGTCGCGAAGATCATGCGACGCGAGTATCGCGGCGATTTGATGGAGATCACTCCTCGCAGTCCCGGCAATCGTTTTCATGTCACGCCGGAGCATCCGGTGCTGGCGATACGGCGCGAGACTGTTGGTGGTTCCCGGCGTGGGCCGGGTCGATGGCCCGACATCAAGCGGGACAGGCTTGCGGCCGCCGAGCCGGAGTTCGTTCCCGCCGGCGAGTTGGTTCCCGGCGATCTGCTCGTATTCCCGATCAACAAGGTGGAACGTGACGATCCAACGCTGAGCGACGATTTCCTCCAGCTGCTCGGCTTCTACATCGCCGAAGGCTGCGCGACGCACTTCAACGGCTGCGAGGCGGTCGAATGGAGTCTCGGAGATCACCAGACGGAGCTTGCAGAAGAAATTGCGGCGTTGGTCGAGCGCTGCATCGGCAAGCGCCCATCCGTGACTCACGACAGGAGGAAGCATGGCCTATATCTGCTCATCTACTCCGGCGAGTTGCACCGCGCCCTGGAGCAACACGGTGGCAAGTACGCGCGCGGCAAGAAGTTCAGCAAAGCCGTGATGGATCTGCCGCCACAAAGGCAGCGGCTTGCCATCGATGCCTACTATCGCGGCGACGGCAGCATCAGCCGGCAGGGAACCGTGACACGGGTGCGCGCGGTTACGGCATCGCGAACTCTCGCCTATCAGCTCCAGGAAATGCTCGCGCGTTGCGGCACGTTCGTTTACATCAACATTCGAGAGGCGTTCGACGAACGGATGAAGGACGGACGAGTCATTCATCACGGCCGCGCCTACCTGCTCTCTTACGCGGAGAACACCCGTGGGCAGCGCGCGATTCGTCGCAACGGATACTTCCTCGTCCCGCTGCGAAAAGTCGACCGACTGCCGTACCAGGGCTTCGTCTACAACTTCGAGACCCGATCCGAGCCCCATTCCTACCTGGTGAAGGGATTCGCCGTCCATAACTGCACCGCCCCGATGCGCGACGAGAACCAGCTGCACGCGGCGGTCGTGGAGCTGGTGGCGCTCGACGATGCGCGGATCAAGTACGCGACCGTGCAGAACTGGTACCCGGGCGACGAGCAGGGGCGCGGCGGCATCTACAACTTCGTCACCAAGCGCGGCGACTGCCGCGGCCGCAACTCGCGCATTTCCTGGACCCAGGTCGAGACCGGCTCGGCGATCACCTGGAAGTACCCGAGCTGCATCCTGCGCGGCGAGAACTCGATCGGCGAGTTCTACTCGGTCGCCGTCGCCAACAACTACCAGCAGGCCGACACTGGCACCAAGATGATCCACATCGGCGCCAACACGCGCAGCACGATCATCTCCAAGGGCATCTCGGCCGGTCACGGCCAGAACACCTATCGCGGGCTGGTGAAGATCCTGCCGAGCGCCGCGGGCGCCCGGAATTTCACCCAGTGCGACTCGCTCCTGATGGGCGATCGGTGTGGCGCGCACACCTTCCCGTACGTGGAAGTTCGCAACGCGACCGCGACCGCCGAGCACGAAGCGACGACCTCGCGCATCGGCGATGACCAGCTGTTCTATTGCCAGCAGCGTGGGCTGAGCGAGGAGGACGCCGTCAACATGATCGTGAGCGGTTTCTGCAAGAGCGTGTTCAAGGAGCTGCCGATGGAATTCGCCGTGGAAGCACAGAACCTGCTGAGCGTCAGCCTGGAAGGCGCCGTGGGCTGAAGGAATCGAGATGACCGAACCCCTGCTCAGGATTTCCGATCTCACCGTGGCCGCGGGCGGCAAGACCATTCTCAATGGTGTCAATCTCGAATTGCCGGCTGGCGAAGTGCACGCCCTGATGGGTCCGAACGGCTCGGGCAAGAGCACGCTCGCGCAGGTGATCGCGGGCCGCAGCGATTACACCATCGTGCGTGGCGCGGTGACCTTCGCGGGCCGCGACCTGCTCGCGATGCCGGCCGAAGAGCGCGCGCACGCCGGCCTGTTTCTCGGTTTCCAGTATCCGGTGGAAATTCCCGGCGTGAACAACGTGTACCTGCTCAAGGCTGCTCTCAACGCACAGCGCAGGGCGCGCGGCGAGCCCGAGGTCGACGCCTTCGAATTCCTCGGCCTGGTGCGCGAGAAGATGAAGTTGATGCACATGGACGAGTCGTTCCTCAACCGTGGCGTCAACGAGGGTTTCTCCGGCGGTGAAAAGAAGCGCAACGAGATCCTGCAGCTCCTGGTGCTCGAGCCCACGCTCGCGATTCTCGATGAAACCGACTCAGGCCTCGACATCGATGCGTTGAAAGTCGTGGCCGAGGGCATCACCACGCTGCGCCGGCCCGACCGCTCCTTTCTGCTGGTCACTCATTACCAGCGTCTGCTCAACTACATTGAACCCGACCGCGTGCACGTGCTCGCAGACGGCCGCGTCGTCAAGAGCGGCGATCGCACGCTCGCCCTCGAGCTCGAGCAGCGCGGTTATGAGTGGGTCCGGGCCCAGGCGAAAGTCGCATGAGCGCGGCCCCGGCACTTGACGGCCTGCAGGCGTACGTGGCGGCGCATGAGCGCATTGCGGCGAAACTGCCGGGCGGCGGCGCCTGGCACGCGGTCAGGCGCGAAGCGCTCGAACGCCTGCTGCAACTCGGTTGGCCGACGGCGCGCGACGAGAGCTGGAAATACGTGCCGCTGCGCCTGCTCGAGAAGAGAGTCTTTGACGCGCCGGCCCCGGCAGCGCTCCCGGTTGATGCGACGGCCCTCGCCCGCGGCGCCCTGAAGCTCGCCGGCGCGCATCAGCTGGTCTTCGTGAATGGCCATTTCGCCGCCTCGCTGTCGAGCGCTCTGCCGGGTTCGGACATCGAGGTGACGCCCCTTGAGCTTGCGCTCGAGCGCGAGCCCGAGAGAATCCGCGCGCGCATGCCGCTGCCGGGCGACGCTGCGGATCAGCGCCTGACCCTGCTGAACCTGGCATTCCTCGCCGCTGGCGCAGAGATTCGCATCAACGCAGGCGCATCGCCGGCGCCGCTGTACCTGCTATTCGTATCCTCGGGCGAACATCGCGCCTCTCATCCACGCCTGCTGATCGATCTGCAGACAGGTGCACGCGCCAGCATCATCGAGCACTTCGTGACGGAGGGAGACGCCGAGACATTCGCGAACAGCGTCACGGACATCCGTCTCGGCACCGGCGCGCACCTCGAGCACGTGGTTGTGACGGAACCCAGCGCTCGCGGTTTCGTGCTGGGCAGCATCGAGGCACAACTGGGCGCCGACAGTCGCCTGCTCCTGCACCGAGTCTTGCTCAGCGGCCTGCTCAGCCGCTCCAGCCTGCGCGCGAGTCTCGAGGGTCGCGGCGCATCGATCGATGCCAATGCGCTGCTGCTCGCCGACGGGCGCGAGCATCTCGAGGCTCACAGCGTGATCTGCCATCGCGCGACGGACGCGAAGAGCGCCGAGCGCTTTCGCGGCGTGGCCGGCGGGCGTGGGCGGGGCGTCTTCAACGGCCGCATCGTGGTCGAGGCGGGCGCGGCGCGCAGCGAGTCGCAGCAGTCGAGCCGCTCGTTGCTCCTTTCGGAGCAGGCCGAGATCGACTCGCGCCCGCAACTCGAAATCCTCAACAACGACGTCAAGTGCAGTCACGGGTCGACCACCGGACAGCTCGACCCGGCGATGCTCTTCTACCTGTTGTCGCGCGGCATCGATCCCGAGACCGCTCGCGCGCTGCTCATCTACGCGTTCCTGGACGATGTGCTGGTGAGGCTGGAGCTGAAGGACCTGCGCCAGCAGCTGGAGCGCCGCATTACGAACGCGCTGCCGAACAAGCAGCGCATCGAGGAATTCCTGTGAACACAGTCGCCAAGCGCGCGCAACTCGTGCCAAACGCGGATACGACGCCGTTCGACGTGGAACGCGTGCGGCACGACTTCCCGATCCTGAGCCGCCAGATCGCGGGACACCCGCTCGTCTATCTCGACAATGCCGCTTCGTCGCAGCGTCCGCAGAGCGTGATCGACGCGGAAGTGCACTACTACTCGGAGATCCACGCCAACGTGCATCGCGGCGTGCACACGCTCAGCCAGCTTGCGACCGAGGCCTACGAGGGCGCGCGTGAGAAAGTGCGCAGCTTCATCAACGCGGCCTCGGTGCGCGAGATCGTGTTCGTGCGCGGAACGACGGAGGCGATCAATCTCGTCGCGCAGAGTTACGGGCGGCCGCGCTTCGCCCCGGGCGATGAGATCCTCATCACCTGGCTCGAGCATCACGCCAACATCGTGCCATGGCAGCTCCTCGCGGAGCAGACGGGAGCGAAGCTGCGCGTGGCGCCGATCAACCCGGCGGGCGAAGTGGAGGTCGGCGAGCTGGAGGCGATGCTGACGCCGCGGACGCGCCTGGTCGCGGTGGCGCATGTCTCCAACGCGCTCGGCACCATCGTACCGGTTCGCCGCATCATCGCCGCAGC